>JAPKAX010000042.1 GCA_028825025.1 Rhodospirillales bacterium
TGGAGGCAGCATTGCCATGGCTATATTTGAAGGGCCTTTCGAGCGGCGAGATGGGCGAAACCTTGAAAGTATTGATTGGCCCTGAGGCAAGGAGTCTGTTTCGAGACTCGCCAGTAACGATGCTGGATGCACAAAACGATGAACGTCCCCAACTGCTTACCCAAATTCGCCCAAGCGAAGGTCAAAGGTTCATTGCATAACATCTGGCAGGCAGAGACAAAAGCGGATGCTGAGAAGGCCTTCGAACTATTTATCAAAATGTATGAACCAAAATACCCAAAGGCTGCAATCTGTCTGTATAAGGACTGTGGTGGCATGTTGCACATGATGTTCAAACTTGGACAGTGTGCGGAAAAAAAATGAAGACGATTGCGCAGATACGACTACTTGACCAAGGTGATAACTGGGGTAAAGTTCAAAGATAGTCTTGAGGTGACTGAGGTCGATCTGGTCGCCGCTTGATTCAAAGACCAAAAACACCACTTTGGCCTATAACTCTCTAAGAAAGCTAAAAAATGGCAACACAGCTTTATTCTCACCCGACGTGTATTGAGCATGACCCGGGGGCGCATCACCCCGAATGCCCAGACCGTCTTCGCTCTGTTATGGCGGGGCTAGATGAAGATGAATTTCGTTATTTAGAACGCTTAGAAGCCAATGAAATTAATTTAGATACGATAACGGCTGTGCATGGCTCGGCTTATATCGAAAATGTTTTAGATAACATGCCAACTGAAGGCCGGGTAAGTTTGGACCCGGATACGATTTTATCACCCGCATCAGGTGAAGCGGCGCGCCGGGCGTCGGGCGGGGCGGTGGATGCGGTTAATGCAGTTATCGGTAAAAAGACGGATAATGCCTTTTGTGCAGTGCGCCCACCGGGGCATCATGCCGAATCGTCGCGTGCAATGGGTTTCTGTTTGTTCAATTCAGCCGCTATTGCCGCCTTTCATGCCCGCGCCGCCCACGGGTTAGAGCGCGTTGCGGTAATTGATTTCGATGTTCATCATGGGAATGGAACGCAGCATAGTTTCGAGAATGAGCCTGGTTTGTTCTACGGATCAAGCCACCAATTTCCGGCCTATCCCGGAACCGGCGTAAAATCAGAAACTGGAATTGCCAATAATATTTGTAACATGCCGTTATCACCCGGATCAGGGTCAATTGAATTTAGGAATGCCTACCAAAACGGAATTCTTCCGGTTTTGCGTCATTTTGAACCTGAACTCGTGATCATATCGGCTGGGTTTGATGCCCATACCCGAGATCCGTTGGCCGATTTAAACGTTCAAACGAATGATTATGCGTGGGTAACGCGTCAATTGATGGATGTTGCTGACGAATACTGCGAAGGCCGGGTGGTGTCGTTGTTAGAAGGGGGGTATGATTTAGATGCGCTTCGTGACAGTGCCATGACCCACGTTCGAACGTTGATGGATGTTTAAGAAAACCATAAAAAATCCCTTCAAAGGCTTGCTCTTAGACTTTTGCGGACATAAACTCCGGCCCTTAGATTAGGGGGATATTATGGCCGAAAATAAAGTACCTACTGATATTAAAAAATTGAGTTTCGAAGCTGCGCTAAGCGAGCTTGAAGAGATCGTGCGCGGATTGGAAACAGGGCGCGGCGCACTTGATGATGCCATAAATGCTTATGCACGGGGCGCTCATTTGAAAAGCCATTGCGAATCAAAGCTTAAGGATGCACAAGCCCGGATAGATAAAATTGTTGTAGGTGCAGAAGGGGCTGTAAGTGCAGAACCTGCTGATTACGAATAACACGGACTGGATTTCAATTGACTGACTTCAAACAAGCTATGAACGACATTGCAGATGCGGTGACAGAAGTTCTTGATGATTTACTAGAGCAAACAGAAGGCCCAGAAAATCGACTTTTAGAAGCAATGCGTTATTCATCGTTAAGCGGTGGTAAGCGGGTCCGGCCATTTTTGGTTGTTGCTACTTCCGATTTATTTGGTGTCGCGCGGTCCCGTTCATTGCGGGCTGCGGCAGCCATTGAAATGATACATTGTTATTCCCTAATTCATGACGACTTACCTGCCATGGATAATGATGATTTAAGGCGCGGCATGCCGACGTCACATATCAAATTTGACGAAGCGACAGCAATTTTGACTGGCGATGCTTTGTTAACAAAAGCATTTGAAGTTTTAGCATCGCCAGAAACCCACTCAGACGGTGCGGTGCGAGCTGACTTATGTTTAGCCTTTGCAAAAGCCTCTGGCGATCGGGGAATGGTTGGCGGTCAAATGTTGGATTTGGTTGCTGAAAATAAAGATTTAGATTTGGATGTGCCTGCTGTAACCCGATTGCAGCGCATGAAAACCGGCGAATTGATCTCTGTATCCTGTGAAGCCGGGTGCCTTTTGGGCCGTGCCTCGCCTCAAGCCAATGGCTTGCTTAAAGCCTATTCCCACGATATTGGCCTTGCCTTTCAAATTGCTGATGACTTGTTAGACGTTGAAGGTTCAGCCGAAGAGGTTGGTAAAGCGACAGGAAAAGATGAAGCTGCTGGTAAAGCGACGTTTGTTTCTTTACTAGGGGCCAACAGCGCCCGAGATCAAGCAAATATGCTAAGCACGCAAGCGGCACAACACCTAGACTTTTTTGGCGGGAAGGCTGGGTTACTTCAGGATTTGGCGCGATTTATTGTTAGCCGAAAATCTTAATTGGGAATTTTACAAAGTTTTGTCGCAAATCTTTGAAAAATATGACATATTCAATTTGCATGTCGATAAAATAAAAGGGTGATCAGTGACTTCAGACCATAATACACCGCTTCTTGATACCGTCAGTAGCCCTTCGGATATCCGGGACTTTACCCTTGATCAGCTTAAACAATTGGCCGATGAACTTCGATCTGACACTGTTCGCAATGTTTCCATTACCGGTGGACATTTAGGTGCAAGCTTAGGTGTGGTCGAACTAACAATTGCTATCCATAATATTTTCGATACCCCACATGATAGATTGATCTGGGATGTCGGGCATCAATGTTACCCCCATAAAATTTTAACAGGACGACGTGACCAAATGGGAACGTTGCGTCAAGGCGGCGGTTTGGCTGGATTTACCAATCGCAATGAAAGTAATTACGACCCCTTTGGGGCGGGCCATTCATCAACGTCGATTTCGGCTGGATTGGGTATGGCTGTTGCTTCTGAATTATCAGGAACGCCACGTAATGTTATTTCCGTTATTGGTGACGGTTCTATGACCGCTGGTATGGCGTATGAAGCCATGAATAATGCCGGGTCTATGGATGCACGCCTGATCGTTATTCTGAACGACAATGACATGTCGATCGCTCCTCCTGTCGGGGCTTTGAATGCGTATCTATCGCGTTTGATTTCATCTAAATCCTTCCGTTCTGTTCGTCATTTTGCAAAAGATGTGATGAAAAAATTCCCGCGCCCAATTGAGGAAGCTGCTGGAAAATTGGACGAATTTAGCCGTGGAATGGTCACGGGCGGAACGTTGTTCGAAGAATTGGGTTTTTATTATGTAGGCCCGATTGATGGGCATAACTTAGAACACTTAATACCGGTCCTTAAAAATTTGCGCGATGATGTGGAACCTGGACCTGTATTGATCCATGTTGTCACTGAAAAAGGCCATGGGTATGGCCCGGCCGAGCTATCCGCTGACAAATATCACGGTGTGTCAAAATTTGATGTGGTAACTGGTAAACAGCACAAGCCCATTCCTAATGCTCCCAGCTATACAGGTGTTTTTGCGAAAGCCTTGATTGCTGAAGCCGAAGTGGACGACAAAATTGTTGCTATTTCAGCAGCAATGCCCGGTGGAACTGGTGTTGATAAATTTTCGGAAAGCTTTCCAGACCGCAGCTTTGATGTGGGCATTGCTGAACAGCACGCCGTCACATTTGCAGCTGGTTTAGCAACAGAAGGCTATAAGCCGTTTTGCGCTATTTATTCCACCTTCTTGCAGCGAGCTTATGACCAAGTTGTCCATGATGTTTGCATTCAACGTTTGCCTGTTCGGTTTGCTATTGATCGGGCAGGCTTTGTTGGGGCTGACGGATCTACCCATTGTGGAGCCTTTGATTTAGCGTATTTATGCACATTACCAAATATTGTTGTAATGGCCCCCAGCGATGAAGCTGAATTGGTCCATATGACAGCAACAGCGACGGCGATTAACGATCAGCCGAGCGCTATTCGCTATCCACGGGGCGAAGGGGTTGGGGTTGAATTACCCTCCAAAGGCACCGTATTAGAAATTGGTAAAGGCCGGATTGTTCGCGAAGGTAAATCGGTCGCCATTCTAAGTTTAGGCGCTTCTATGGTCGAATCATTAAAAGCTGCAGAAGAATTAGAATCACGCGGGCTTTCAACAACCATAGCCGATGCACGCTTTGCCAAGCCAATGGATCATGAAATGATCCGTAAATTGGCCGCAGACCATGACGTATTGATTACCATCGAAGAAGGTTCCGCTGGTGGGTTCTCGGCCCATGTTATGAAGTATTTGGCAAACGAAGGGCTGCTCGATAATGGTCTAAAGGTTCGCAACATGACCATGCCTGATGAGTTCATTGAGCAAGATAACCCAGCCAAACAATTGGATAAAGCGGGGCTGACATCACGCCATATTGTAAAGCATGTTCTGTGTGCTTTGGGCCGTGATGCGGAAGCGCCAACTCTTACCGAAACGCAACGTGCTTAGTTTTGGCGGGTAAGCCCGCTAAAAAGCGCTTGGATCAAGTGTTGGTTGAACAGGGCCTTGTTGAAGGGCTATCCGTTGCCCAAGGCCTGATTATGGCGGGTAAGGTCTATTCTGGTGAAAAAAAGCTAGAAAAAGCAGGCCTACAAATTTCAGAAGAAGAAGCGCTTGAGGTGCGGGGGCAAGATCACCCGTGGGTATCGCGTGGTGGCTTAAAACTAGCTCATGGATTAGCCGAATTTAACTTATTAACAAAAGATTGCATGTGCATGGATGTGGGCTCTTCGACCGGCGGGTTTACGGATGTTATGTTGCAAAATGGGGCGACACGGGTTTATGCGGTCGATGTTGGCCACGGGCAATTGGCCTGGAAGATCCGTTCCGATGACCGGGTTGTTGTTTTAGAAAAAACCAATGCCCGGCATTTAACCTCTGAAATCATACCAGACCCAATCGATTTTATTTCATGTGATGCTAGCTTTATTGGGCTGAAAACTCTTTTGCCCGCATCATTGGAACTTGCCCAACCGGGGGCCTATTTGTTATCGTTGATAAAACCACAGTTTGAAGTGGCCCGCCATGAGGTGGGGGAAAAGGGCGTTGTCAGGGACCCTGAATTACACAAATTTGTTTGTGATAAAATCAAAGTTTGGTTAGATGGGTTGCCTGATTGGACCGTTCTGGGATTGACGCAAAGCCCGATTAAAGGCCCCGAAGGCAACATTGAATTTTTAATCGCAGCCCAAAAATCATAATAAATGATATTTAATAAGCCGCCATCAGGCTAACCGATAAGATCGACGTAACCATGCTGAATAAAATTGCCTTAGCGATGGCATCAACCCGAACATTGTAATTGGTTGCCATAACAAAGGCCATGGCCCCACACGGACCTGCCGCAACCATCAGGGCAGGGCGGGCCACTTCGGGTGTAATTTGAAACCCCAATACAATAGTGCTAATAGCAATCATTGGGTGAACGATAACTTTTATAATACTCATGGTCATTGGCAGAGCTATAGGTGTTGATCGATTGCTATTCGATAATACAATCCCCAATGCAAAAAGCGCACAGGGGGCTGTGGTTGCGCTGACAAAGCTCAGGAAGACCCCAGCCCCTTTAGGTAATTCAATTTTTAATAATCCAAAGGCTAGTCCGATAAGCAGTGCTACGATTGTTGGGTTCTTTGATAATCTAGAAATTACTGCGCTAAAGGATGGTTTTTCAAGGGTCATAATATCCATAACTACCATGGTGAGCCCGACCATGAACAACGAGTCTACAGCTATAATAGCGACAATTGGTAATGTTACTGCGTCACCAAAGAGCGTAAGAGCGATGGGCAATACAAAAAGAACATGGTTTGAATAGGCCGCAGCAACGCCGAGTAAAATGGATTCGCCCCAGTCGCGTTTGAACACCAATCGTGCGATAAGAAGCCCAAGTAAATAAACGCTGCCTTCGGATAAAAAATAACCGATCAGCAGCGGCCAATTAAACTGATCAAATCGGGCGGTTGCCAACAAATTAAAAGATAGGGCCGGAAGTGGGAAGTAAAAGACAAACCGATTGATCACAGCTGCCATGGCTAAGTCAAAAAGCTTAGTGCGGCCAGCGATGAAGCCAAAAGCGGCAACAGCAAAGATCGGCAAGACCGCGGTTAACAGAATGTCGGTCATGCTTACCCCAAATTAACGCTATTTACTTTATTAGGGAAAAGTACACTTATTCGTGTTCGAACGGCAAGCCAGCTTGTGCCCAAGCCGAAGTCCCGCCTACCATTGTATAGGCTTCGCTTAATTTATCGCTATTGATCAAATATTGTCCAACTTGCATGGATCGCATTCCGTGGGCACAAACGAAAATAATTTTTTTACCCGAATCTTTGGGGACGGCATCTGGGTTAAAATCAGACATCGGATTATGCAATGCACCTTGGATTTTAACCTCGTCTAATTCTTGTTTTTCGCGAACATCAATTAAAATGGCTGTGTCTGTATCCATCCAAGTTTTCGCCGTTTCAACATCAACTTCCATAATATGCGACATTTAATTTATTTCCCCAAAATGATTACTTTTATATTCTAGCATATATAGGGAACCCAATCTAAATTTCATGTAAATAATTAATAGAGGTGCGAATAAATGCTTAAAGATGAACGCGGGTTAGAATACACGGTTGGAAGTCAGGAAGCCATGCGTGCTTTTGATAAAACGATTGATGCTTTTTTTAGGCTTGGCTTTGATACAGGCGCTTGCCTGAAAGTGACCCTAGAAACAGATCCTGAAATGCCTATGGCGCATTGCCTTCAAGGCTACTTTTTCTTGTTTATGGCAAGCTCGCCTTTGACCGAACGTGCTAAGCGTTCACATCAAAAATCACTAGAGCATAGCACAAATTCTAGCCCCCGTGAAGAGGCTCATATTAAGGCCTTAGGATGCTGGTGTGCTGATGATAAAGCACGTGCTATGCGAATTTGGGATCAAATATTAGAGGACCACCCGTTGGACGTGGTCGCTTTGCGCTTAGGCCATTACGCTCATTTTTATGCAGGTGATTCGAGTACTATGCGCCATTGCTTAGAATCGACCTTTTCCGCATGGGACCCATCAATGCCCAATTACAGCCACGTGCTGGGTATGCGGGCTTTTGCGTTTGAAGAAGGTGGCGACTATGAACAGTCCGAGAAGTTAGGCCGCAAAGCGCTTGAATTGGATGCTGTTGATCCGTGGGCTGTTCATGCGGTATCGCACACTATGGAAATGCAAGAACGCCGCTCCGAAGGGGTGGTGTGGATAACCGAGCGCGAAACGGATTGGCTGGGTGCAAATAATTTTAGATATCACCTGATTTGGCATCGGGCGTTGATGTATTGGGGCTTGGGCGATTTTGATCGGGTTTTACAAATTTATGATGAGCAATTATGGGACCCAAAATCAGACGAGTATGCGGATTTGTGCAACGATGCGTCCTTGTTGATGCGGCTTGAGTACGTGGGAATTGATGTGGGCAACCGGTGGGCTGATTTACACCAAAAAGTAGAAGGCCGGGCAGAAGAACATATGCTTACATTCGCCGACGTGCACTTTGCATCTATGTTTGCTTCCGTGGGTGATATGGCTGGGGTTAACCGGCTTGTTGAAAGTTTTGCCGAAAAGGGTGGGGCTGTTCGGATGGAAGTTGGTGTGCCGCTGGCTCAAGCTGTCGCTGATTATTGCTCTGGAGCTTATAAACAAGCTCAAAAAGCGCTGATTGAGTTGCGCGGAAGAATCATTGAAATCGGGGGCAGCCATACCCAACGTGATATTTTCGAGCTGCTGATGATTGAAGCATCGATCAAATCTGGCGATACGGCAACCGCACGCCATATGCTTGAAAATCGCACAAAACTGAACCCGAGTAATGGTCTGAATTGGAAAAAGTTGGCTGAAATTTTGCCGGGTGTTGACGAGGCCGCAGCAAATACAGCCCGCACGCGTGCGGCTGAATTGTTAGTGGCTTAACGGTATTTGTGGATTTCGCAGTTTTGCATGTGGTGTCCGGCGAGTTGAACGAAGAATGTCCCGTGGCCCACAACGGCTAGGGGTTCGTCGTTCCACTGATCAAGCCAAGTTCTAAAGCCTAGAGCGCGGGTTAAAAAGATGTCGTCTGGCTCGGCCTGAATGCGTTGATCTATATCTGGGTCACCATACCACCATTGGGTTGGTAAGTGATCAAAAGACAGGTGGCTGAACATATCTTTTAATACAGTTGGGTGGCTGCCAACATCACAGCTGCTATATAATTTTTCACTCACTTGTGGGTTGACCGTAATCGGGTGGTCATCCCCAAATATATGCATAGCGGTTTGGATGGCGCGGGTTAAGGGTGAAGCAACGACGTGCTTAATGCCTAAGTCAGCGACTTCTTCACGAGCCGATTTGGCTTGCTGCACGCCCAGTTCCGTTAAGTGCGCATCGAAAGTCATTGGGTCTGTGGTCGGGTCCAAAGCATGGGCTGCGTTGAACTCGGATTGACCGTGACGAATTAAATAAATGCTCATTAAAATCTCATTACTTGTTTAGCCACATTATAGCTAGTGGTATATCAACCACATTGTGCCCGGTGGCGCATCATATGATCCGCCAAAATGCAGGCCATCATGGCCTCACCAATCGGAACAGCGCGTATACCAACGCATGGATCGTGGCGCCCTTTGGTGATGATATCAGTCTCAATTCCCACTTTATCGATGGTTTTACGGGGCGCTAAAATAGAGCTGGTTGGTTTGACTGCAAACCGGCAAACCACGTCTTGTCCGGTTGATATCCCGCCTAAAATCCCGCCGGCGTTATTGGCCAAAAACTCAGGACCGTTCGGTCCAGAGCGCATTTCGTCGGCGTTTTGTTCACCGGTTAAGGCTGCTGCACCAAAACCGGCCCCAATCTCGACCCCTTTGACGGCGTTAATACTCATCATTGCAGAGGCTAAATCTTGGTCCAATTTGCCATAAATAGGTGCTCCCCAACCAACAGGTACACCACTTGCAACCACTTCAATGACTGCTCCAATCGATGACCCGGATTTCCGAAGGCCATCTAAATAACCCTCAAATTCGGAGACTGATTCGGCATCAGGGGAAAAGAATGGGTTTTTTTTGACTTGGCTCCATTCCCAATTATCGCGGTTAATATGGCGTTCGCCCATTTGCACTAAGGCTCCTCGAACATGGATGTCGGGGCCCAAAATTTTGCGTGCAATAGCACCGGCAGCAACCCGCATAGCGGTCTCGCGCGCTGATGATCGTCCGCCACCTTTATAATCGCGCAAACCATATTTTGACGTATAGGTATAATCCGCATGACCGGGGCGATATTTGTCTTTGATATCGCTGTAGTCTTTGGAGCGCTGGTCGACGTTTTCGATCATCAACCCAATGGGCGTACCTGTGGTAACGCCTTCAAAAACGCCAGACAGGATTTTCACCGTATCGGGTTCTTGGCGTTGGGTTGTGTATTTGGATTGCCCCGGACGACGTTTATTCAAATCGATTTGAATATCAGCTTCGGTTAGGGGGATGCCCGGTGGGGTTCCGTCAACAACGCAGCCGATAGCAGGACCGTGGCTTTCGCCAAAAGTTGTGAAACGGAAAAGGTGACCAAATGAATTATGTGACATAATGAATGTGTTAAACCACGGATATATCCGGCGCGTCTACTGCTTTCATACCAACAATATTATAACCGCAATCCACATGGTGGGTTTCACCGGTTACGCCACTTGATAAATCAGACAGTAAGTACAGCCCAGCGCCACCAATATCATCCATATTTACATTACGGCGTAGGGGTGAATTATATTCATTCCATTTCAAGATATAACGGAAATCACCAATGCCAGACGCGGCCAAAGTTTTCATTGGGCCCGCAGACATTGAATTAACCCGGATGTTTTCTTTACCCAAATCTTCGGCCAAATACCGGACACTGGTCTCAAGCGCTGCTTTTGCAACGCCCATGACGTTGTAATGTGGCATAACACGTTCGGCACCATAATAGGTGAGCGTGATTAGGCTGCCGCCATCGGTCATTAGTTTGCGTGCGCGCTGACAAATAGCCGTGAACGAATAACATGAAATATTCATGGTTTTTTCAAAGTTCGCAGCGCTGGTATCGATATAGCTACCCTTTAATTCTTCTTTGTCTGAATAGGCAATGGCGTGAACAAGGAAATCAAGCTTACCCCATTTTTTTTCAAGCTCTGCAAACGTCGCATCTATGCTTGCTGTGTCCGTAACATCGCACGGTACAACAATATCAGATTCAACCGATGCAGCTAAAGGTTCCACGCGCTTTTTAAGGGCGTCGCCTTGAAAGGTGAAAGCCAGTTCGGCTCCTTGATTATGGCATGCTTTGGCAATTCCCCAAGCAATAGAGCGCTCGTTAGCAACGCCCATAATCAGTCCTTTTTTTCCGGTCATTAGGTTTCCGGTTGGTGTCATAGCAGCCCTCATCTTTCGGGTTATAAAGTTTAAGCAGAATCGATTGCATTGATGGTACACAAAACCCCCGGAATGGCAAAAACTACCATGTCACGTTAGATTTCAAATTGTAACAAACATCAGTAGTTGGTGATGAGCATATTGCTTTCATTTGCTAACCACGGCTTGCCATATATATAATAAATATCAAAGTGAAGCAGGGAACGTGTAGATGACTGAAAAATAGAACTTAAACGATGTCGAGCAAACAGACGTAGCGTGGCACATGGACGATTTGTTATCGTTCGTAGTTTATGTGTGGCAGCGGCTTTCATCTGACCGGGTTGGCGCATGTCGGCGGGGCTTAGTTATACTTTATTGCTTGCTATTGTGCCCTTAAGCGCTACCCCCTTTTCAATGCTGGCGGCGTTGTGAAAACAAATATCAACAAAAGAAATCTGATCATTTACGTGCTCTTAAGCGTGTGAATATCTCTTTAATTATAGCTCCATACAGACCCTAAACAGGGCGAACCCTTACTTTTGGTTGGGGCGCTTGCGGTTGGCTTCGTAGGTATTTTTTGCGGACCAGGATTTTACAAAGTCGATAAATTCTTTGTCATGATCT
Organism: Rhodospirillales bacterium; assembly: GCA_028825025.1. Classification (GTDB taxonomy): domain Bacteria; phylum Pseudomonadota; class Alphaproteobacteria; order Rhodospirillales; family Casp-alpha2; genus JABMNT01. Next base: position 11,296 of record JAPKAX010000042.1, read on the forward strand.
TTTGGCAAAACGACTTGAAGGGTGATGTATTGATCGCCAAAGGATTCCGGTTCTCCAGCCTTTTTGGGCAATGGCAGGCCTTTGCCTTTTAAGCGCAAAATGGTGCCTGTATTCGATCCTTTGGGGACTGTCATTGTGACAATTCCGTCAATCGTTGGCACATCAATTTTTGCACCCAATACAGCTTCGGGCAGGGTGACGGGTAAATCCAGTAAGATGTCCGTTTCAACCCGGCGGAACATGTGGTCATGTAATACTGTGATCTCGACCATTGCATCGCCTGAAATCCCGCCGCCAAATCCAGACATACCTTGGCCTTTAAGGCGTAGCGTTTTGTTATCACTTATGCCCGCAGGAACATTGACTTTAAGCCTTTTTCCGTTGGTTGTGCTTATGAACTTTTCACCACCCTTTGCCGCGTCTAAAAAGCTCAGTGTTAAATTGTATTCAACATCCGCCCCATTGATTTTAATTTGGGCGCGGGCTCTTTTTGCCTTGGATGCGGCTTGTTCAAAATTATACGCTCGGTAGGTTTGATTTGCCCGTTGATACGCTGCTTTTTGTATCCGCGCCCCAAGCCCATCGATTTCACCACGGTCATATTGGTTGCGGGTTTTTTCGTTCGATAGGATTTCGTAGGCATTGGAAATGGTTTTAAATTCGTCCTCTGCCCACGGGTTATCTTTATCCAAATCAGGATGGCGCTCGCGGGCGAGGGTGCGATAGGCGCGTTTAATCTCAGCCCCTGTTGCCTGACTGCTTATGCCCAGTATTTCATATGGATCGTTCATAAAGGTTTGCCGCATGGTTAAATTATTCCGTCAAATATGGCACAGCAAATCTTTGCATTCCATCATCTAATCAAGTTGGATGCGATTTAGCCTGAAATCTTCCATGAACCGTCAGGCTGCCTGCAGGCCGTACCCGTTGCCGTTTCTTCGCGTCCATCGATGTATATTGTGGATTCATATTCGCGGCAGCTTTGCCCTGATGTTGCTGCGTAAGTGCGTGTTGGCTTGAACGTGCCCGAATGCCCGCTGTCTGGGTTTTTCCATGATGATTCAACACCTACTTGTGAATATTCCAATGTGCTTTGGGCATTCTTTTCCATATACATGCGATCCGCAGCATCTAGAGACTTACCAATTTCGCTGCCTAAATAAGCACCACCCAATGTGCCTATAACAACGGCGGCCAATTTACCTTTACCACCACCAATTTGAGCACCAAGCAAAGCGCCAACGCCGGCACCCATCAAGGTCCCTATCGTTTGTTTTTCGGCGTTTTGTGCGTTTTGGCAAGCGCTTAATGAGATTGCAATTACAGCGACTGCTGAAAGGCGTTTGAGGCTATTTGTACGGAGCATGGTATCTTCCTTCTTCATTTTGATTGTTGGTTTCTAAATTAGACGTAACCTGTTTAATTTTAGTTACTATTTTTATAAATTAATTTGTTTTAATGCCAATAGATTGACGTGGGTTATAGATTGTATCGTGTCAAAAAGTTAGATACTTAATAATGACAGTACCTATACAAATAATATAGAATGATTATGCGGATTTTATGTCAATGATAGTGGGAGTTCAATGATGCCGGTCACTCAATTTGAAGAGATACGAAAAGAATTCGATCAATGGCTAAAGGAAGCGCAAGAAAAAGAATTGGAATATGCAGAAGCCATGTCTTTGGCAACAGCTTCCAAAAGCGGCATGCCTTCTGTGCGTATTGTATTGCTCAAAGCATTGGATGACCGTGGGTTTGTTTTTTATACCAATTTAACCAGCCGTAAAGGCTTGGAATTGGCTGAAAACCCAAATGCCGCATTATGTTTTCATTGGAAATCTTTGAATAAGCAAATTCGAGTTGAAGGGTCTATTTCAGCCGTAGCGGATGACGAGGCGGATGAGTATTTTGCATCGCGTCCGCGCGCTAGCCGCATCGGCGCTTGGGCTTCTAAGCAATCACAACGCATGAAAGACCGTTTCGAGTTTGATAAAAGGGTCGCTAAATATACCGCAAAGTTTAATTTTGGGGATGTCCCAAGGCCTGATTTTTGGTCTGGGTTTCGCCTAAAGCCAAACCGTATTGAGTTTTGGCATGAAAAAAAGTTCCGTCTGCATGACCGTAACATCTATTTTGCTGATGGGGACGCGTGGCGCAAAGAGCAGACATATCCGTGAGCGAACAAGCCAACACACCATCTAATGCCGGGGATTTAATGCGGTGGGCAACCTACGCATCTGTTTCCGTCGCGTCAATTTTGATTGTTGGTAAATTTTACGCTTGGATGGTTTCTGATTCCGTTAGTTTATTATCTACGTTGGTTGACTCGTTTTTGGATGCTGCCGCTAGCTTTGTAAACTTGTTAGCTGTACGTCACGCGCTTCAGCCAGCTGACCGGGAACATCGGTTTGGGCATGGTAAGGCTGAAGCTTTAGCTGGATTGCTGCAATCGGCATTTATAACTGGCTCGGCAGTCTTTTTGTTTATTGAATCTATAAACCGTCTTGTTGACCCTATAGTCATTATAGAAACCAAAGCTGGTTACATCGTAATGGTGTTTTCAATTGTTTTGACGTTGGCCCTTATGACGTTTCAACGCTATGTGATTAAGCGTTCCGGGTCTTTGGCAATCAGTGCAGATTTGTTGCATTATCAAACTGACGTTTTAATTAACGCCAGTGTTATTCTATCGCTTTATATTAGCAGTCAAATGAGTATCCCTTTAGCGGACCCGATCTTTGCAATTGCAATTGTTGCATACATTGTACGCTCCGCATGGCAAATCGGTATTGGGGCTTTTCATGTTTTAATGGATCACGAAATATCTGATGCGGACCGGGAAAGAATTCAACGAATTGCTTTGGCTCAGCCGGGTGTTTTGGGTATGCATGATTTGCGAACTCGGTCATCGGGAACTCAAGTTTTTATCCAATTGCACTTAGAACTCAATGGTGAAATGACGCTTAATGAAACACATAAGATTGCAGACCATGTGGAGCGAGAAGTAGGTCGGGCATTTCCAAGTGCGGAAGTTATTGTCCACGAAGACCCGAAAGGGGTTGACGAGGTTAAAGTTGAATTTAAGTGACATATAACCTGACATTCTAGAATCTAGCTGACACCACCAAATCGATCGTTTTTTAATGAAAAACGCAGCATACATCATCTCTAACTTTCATCAAAACTTGGCATAAATGAATGCACCAGAACTTGATTTAGATAGCCTTTCAACGTAAATAAACGCTGTCCTTAATTAGCGTTTGGAAACCCGTTGCTTCCATCAATATCATGGCGATTTGCGCCTTAGAAATTTGAGCTAAGTTGAAAGCCAAACGGTGCTTTCCCAGCGCGAATTAACGGCCCTAGATATCGTTCAAGATTTGGCCTAATTTTTGAGTGATTTAGAAAAAATATGCTTAGGCCCCAATCGAATATTTTGTTCAATCGTTATTTAGATGTGACGGTTGGGTGTATTGAAGATCCGGGAACGTTATCCGTTTTGCCCCATTGCATGTTAAAATACAAAGCACATCAGCCCCTAAGCATCCAATTAAGTGGATTGCTGTTGGTGGTTTATCGGGAGTTGGAAAATCAAGGATGTCGCGCGAATTGGCCTCCTTGATCGATTGCGCTGCGGGGGCGCGAATTGCTCCTACTGACGTTGTTTGCAAGCGGATGATGGGAGTGCCTTTATCTGAGCGGTTGTTGTTAGATGAGTATAAAGGTGAGATGAACCAAAGAACCTATGGTCCTTTTTACAAAGAATTAGAGACCACAATCGAGCAATGGTACCTGGTAATTGCTGACGCTGTTTTCGCGTTACTGGAATAACGTGCCGGTGTTGAGGCCTTAGCTGATGAGCTTAGCGTTGATTTTTGCGGCTTGTGGGTAAAGGCACCAGCCGATGTTCGGGCCAAGCGGGTAAGGCTACGTAAAAACAATGTATCAGACATTACAGAAACCGTAATTCAACGTCAGCTTTCTTATGATATCGGCAACGTTAGCTGGAACCATATCGATAGTTCTGGCCCAAAATCTGAGACTTTGGCCAACGGGCGTGAAACCCTGAGTTTGCAATCCAAAAATGACACTATTCAACTGTTCTAATTGAATATTTTTTAAATCAACCGTTATAATCTAAAAATGTGTATGCTATAATAGAAACTGTCGCCTCATTGTACTAGGAGCATTAAATGGCCATTAGAACTGTACTTGTTTCCGTTAGCGGAGCCGAAGATTCTAAAGTTTTGTCGCATTCTGCATTCCATTTAGCCAAAGATTTAGATACTCACTTACAAGTTTTGCATGTTCGAACAGACCCCCGAGAAACCATACCTTTATTAGGCGAGGGGATGTCCGTCGGAATGATCGACGATATGACCCGGATCGCAGAAGAGGAATGCGATAGCTGCCAAGCTCGTGCGCGGTCCCAATATGATGAATGTTTGATCGAATATCTGGCTCAAGAAACCAATAACCCAACAGCTGCAGGTAACACCGTAAGTTGGACGGAAATGCGCGGGCGTGAAGATGAAATTGTATCACGGCTTGGACGGTTGGCTGATTTGATTGTCTTGTCACGGCCAAACGTTGAAGCTGAAGTTGGCCATACGCTAGTCTTAAACTCAGCTCTGTTTGAGACCGGCCGCCCGGTTCTTGTTGTGCCCCCTACCGGTATGAAGAAGATTGGTAAGAAGGTGGTTGTTTCATGGAATGGAAGTGCTCAATCGGCGCGAGCTGTTTCCAGTGCTTTACCAATTTTAAAAAATGCTGATGAAGTGAACGTCTTCACCATTGAAAGCAAACGTACCCCCGGTGAAATGAGTGCCGGCGTAACTGAATACATGGCTTATCACGGGATCAATTGTTCCGTTAGAACACTTGCTGGCTCTGGCACTAGTGTTGGTGAAGCGCTTTTAAAAGAGGCCGCATTTGTGGGTGCTGATATGATCGTTATGGGGGCGTACACCCATAGCCGGATGCGGCAATTAATTTTGGGTGGCGTTACCCGTCATGTACTAGAGCAATCTAATTTGCCCCTACTGATGGCGCACTAAGCTCTTCATTCTAGATTTAATAATAATTTGTCTGGATGCATCAGCTTGTTCGATTGTTATTGAGCGATATTAAATAGAAAGATTCTTAAACTGTTACTTGCTAACCTATATGATGAGCGCTCGGCTTATGTTCATACAATAGTCGAAAAAATAGAGAAGAACCCACGGGCAGAGCGGACGCCTAATTTAATCTTGAAAGAAACCGTTCCCTTCTTGCCAACCTATTTAGAACCAGATCTGCTTATCGAAAAATTATTGACCTTCGTTCGTGATAACAAACACGCTATGAACCAAAATCTATATTCCAGAGAGTACGTAGGCAACCCATCGGTCATCTGGAAATTCATCGATAAATTCGTTGTGGAAATCCTAGAATCAACACTCGAGAAATTTAATGGCGGTAAAATAAATACCGACAGAGAAAACCTACCGTGTCTCTTGGCCCTTCACTAACATAAAATTCCCTTTTGTTGATTTAGACGAAACGTAATAATTTCTCATTTTATAAAGCACAGCCCGTCTTATCCGGAGTTATGGCTGCATCTGGAGTTTGACCATTTGAATTGTAGCGGCGTATCAGGTT
>JAPKAX010000283.1 GCA_028825025.1 Rhodospirillales bacterium
AATGAGGCTCATCACTCAACATTCATACGGGTCGGAAATACCGGCTTATTATAATTTGCAAGCGCCGCTGCGGCTAGTTCCGAGGGTGGCGGTCATCGGGTCTATCGACTTCAATTCGGTCATAGTTCATTTATCCTTAAAAAAATTTGCTCTTAATTTGCCAGTACTGGATCCGTTCCATGTGTATCAGGATCATTAACGATACGAGATATATAATCACCAACAGCGGCGCGCGAAATGATCCCATTACGCCATTCTTTTCTATGCTGGCGAACGCGGTACCCTTGTCTTAGGGTGCCATTGGTTAGGACGCCTGGCCGCACGATGGTCCAATCCAGATCCGACTTTTTAATGCTTTCTTCTTGCATGGATTTGTCCCGATAGGCTTGCCCAAAAAGAATGTTGAATGGAATTTTCTGAAAGCAGTTGATCGCAGCTTCGCTATCTCCTGCTCCAAAACCAGTAACCGCAATAAGACGCCGAACGCCCGTACTTTCCATAATCGAAATAAGCGTCTCGGTTGACGAAGAAAATAAATTGATTGGCCCTGTGATGAGTTTCAAATTCATCGGAACACCAAGGGCTTGCACAACAGCATCGGCACCTTCGATCGCCGTTCGAACATCGCTTTCACTTGTCGCGTCACCAGAGATCTTGGACAGTTTTGGGTCATTTAATTGCAGTTTATTAGCACTGCGCGAGAAGGCCACGACTTCATGACCCTCTTTGAGAAGCGCCTTAACGGTCTGAAGGCCAATGCCACGCGACCCACCCATGACAACGATGCGGCTCATGGCGTTTCCCGAACGGTCGCAAGTTTTAGGTATCCAACAGTATTCCCAAATGGCACTCGTTGGAAAACATGCACGCTGCCATCGTGGTCTGTTGTGATGCCCGGTACGCTGAGAGCTACAGGGTGCAAATTCATTAGTACCAATCTTTCAAGGTTTTATAAGTCACTGCCGTAACTTCAGATTACAATAATTAAACTATAACAGTAAAAGTCGTTAAAGTGTTTAAGAATTTTAAATAAAGGGTGAATGTGTCATCTGAAGCCAGAAACAAAATGAAGATGTACGACCATCTAAACCTCTACGCCAACCAGTTCTATCGGTCTGCAAGTGGATGTTGTTAAGAAAAATTAGGACGATTGGGTGGCTTTCTTAATTCCTCACAGTGCTAAAAATCGTAGACATTTAGGATTTGAAAAGATATTTATTTTAACATTAAATATTTCTATATTCAAAAAATAAATTTTCACCAGATATGAGTACTTAGGACGACGTTCACTATGGCGACAATACTCTCAGAGAATGAGAAAAGTGAAGTTATTGAAATGGCACTCTCGGATCATGTGAGGTTCCAAGACATTCAGAAATTGTATGGTTTGCGAGAAAAGGATGTGAAAAACCTGATGCGAGCAAACCTTAAAGAAGGCTCATATAAGGCTTGGCGAAAAAGAGTCAGAGAGTTTTCAAATCGCCGAGCGTATTACAAATAACCGAGGTTTCATTCCGCGCAAAATAGGCGAACAACAGGTCCTTAGATAACACCCTCTTGTAACCAAATGAGACGTTATTTATAAAAGAGAGAATGGAATTCGTCATCCTTTACAATAAGACTGTATAGCCATTCGGGACAAAGCGTCGTTAAACCAGACCATATCCTTTAGGTTCTTAGACGTTTACCAAATGATGATCCAAGTTCTAATTTTCCACGTAAAGAACATATGACAAATTCATTGATCTTAATTTTAGGCGATCAGTTGAGCTTTAGCCTGAAACCACTAGTTATGGGAAACAAGTCGAGCGACATCATTTTGATGCTCGAGGTGGAAGAAGAGACAATCTACGTCAAACATCACAAAAAGAAAATCGCCTTTCTATTTTCAGCGATGCGTCATTTCGCAGCAGAGCTGAGAGATCAAGGGTGGAACGTCGATTATGTAACTCTCGACGACGCAGAGAACTCAGGAAACTTTAGTGGCGAGGTGCGCCGCGCACTCGCGCATCATACCCTTAAACGTCTGGTCGTGACCGAGCCGGGGGAGTACCGAGTTCGTAAAATGATTGATAGCTGGCCTAAAGCCTTCGGTGTTTCACTAGATATCATGACGGATCACCGGTTTATTGCCAGCCACGCTGAATTCAGAGCTTGGGCGGCTGATCGCAAACAGCTTCGCATGGAGTATTTCTATCGAATAATGCGCCGAAAAACCGGACTTTTGATGAACGAAGACGATAAGCCCGAAGGTGGAAAGTGGAACTTCGACAGCGATAATCGGAAACCTCCCAAGGGCAAAATGGCCTTTCCAGAACCGCTGCGGGTAGAACCCGATGAAATTACGCGAGACGTCTTAGGCCTTGTTAGCGAGAGATTTTCTGATCACTTCGGTGACCTGGAGCCATTTTGGTTCGGGGTCACCCAGATTGATGCTGAAAAAGCCTTTGATCTGTTTGTTGAAGCGGCGCTGCCAAAATTTGGTGATTACCAAGATGCGATGTTGAAAGATCAGCGGTTTCTCTATCACGCCGTCATTTCGCTCTATGTTAATGTCGGGCTGCTCGATCCACTCAGCATCTGCCAGCGCGTTGCTGATGAATATAGGGCCGGGCGGGTTCCTTTGAACGCAGCCGAGGGGTTTATCCGCCAAATAATTGGTTGGCGGGAATATGTGCGCGGAATTTACTGGTTAAAGATGCCTGATTATTTGGATCAAAATTTCTTTGGCGCAGTCCAGCCGCTTCCAGAGTTTTATTGGACAGCAGACACCCAAATGGCATGTCTTCGCGCTGCAGTGACCCAAACCAAGGAAGAGGCCTACGCTCACCACATCCAGCGCTTGATGATCACTGGTAACTTCGCATTGATTGCCGGAATAGATCCAAAACAAGTGCATGAATGGTATTTGGCCGTTTATGCGGATGCATACGAATGGGTAGAGCTGCCGAATACACTTGGCATGAGCCAGTTTGCTGATGGCGGCTTATTGGGGTCGAAGCCTTATGCATCCAGCGGCAATTATATTAACAAAATGTCTAACTACTGCAAAAGCTGTCGATATGATGTGAAGCAAAAAACAGGTGATGATGCTTGTCCGTTTAATCCACTTTACTGGGATTTTTTGGTCCGCAATCGAGAGAAACTTAAAGGCAATCCGCGACTTGGCCAGATCTATCGAAATTGGGATCGAATGGATATAGATAAACAAGCCGCATATATAACGACGGCCAAAAAATTCCTAAGCAAGATCAGATAAGACAAAGCGTTTTAGCCGTATTAATTCGGCGTCTAGTGTGGTTAGCCAAATCACAAGATCATAACTTATAAGTTTGCCTAAAGTATCTACCAACGCCAGCAAACAGAGGCTTTGCGCGAGGAGTTCGGAATCTAGAAGCCGATTTCATGCAGTTCCAAACTCAGCAAAACACCCTATTGCTTCATCACGACATTCGTAACCAGGCCTTTGGTGAAAGCCTTGATTCCGCCAAGCTTAACGAACTTGGAAAATGGGAGCCCCTCCTTGATCGCAAGTTGGAGCGCACTTTGTCTATGTTGATCAAACTAAAGGAACTA
>JAPKAX010000284.1 GCA_028825025.1 Rhodospirillales bacterium
TTTGAATAATCCCTTGGCACTTTTAGCTGCGCTTAAACATATCCTCACAAGCCGCTATGACACTGCCTTCTTCTAGGTATTTCATGCCAAATGCGCCTCCAGCAATGATCGATAAAAGCGCTATTAAAGAGCCAAGCGCCAGCGTCGACATACCACTCACCCCTTGACCAATGGTGCACCCCAAAGCCAAAACGCCGCCGGTCCCCATCAATGCGCCGCCCGACAAATGACGTTTTAAATCAGACGCATCGACAAACGCTTCAATCCGAAACTCACCTGAGATTTTAGCAGAAACAAAAGACCCCAACAAAATCCCGCCAACAACAGCAATTCCAAAATTAATTTTAGACCCAGTGAACGTCATCAAATACTGTAACCCTTCACCAATGGGGGCTACGAAGCTAAACGACGCGATGGGGGTTGGCTCAAAATCGTCAAACCCTATATTTCCAGTAACGAACCAAGCAGCAACGATCAATAAACCAACAATGAACCCAGCAGCCATATCAATTTTTGATTCACGAAACGCGGCATTTTTTAAACAAAAGACAAAAAGTCCACCCGAAATAACACAAATACTAACAATCCGTGCTAATTCAACATCCAACCCCAACAAGCTCAAAAAAGCAGGTATACTTTGGGTTTCCAGCTCGAACGCACTTAAGTCGATTATCGTTGCGGCTTCCAGTTCAACCCGCGCTAATCCGATCAATCCCCGCAAAGTCATGTAGGCAAAAATTCCAAGCACAATAGCAACGACTAAAGATTTTAAATTACCCGCACCCAAACGAACCAGCGTTTTATTGCCGCATCCACCGCCCAGCGTCATGCCAAAACCAAACATTAGCCCGCCAAGGATCGCCCCAGCCCAACCGAGATTAGGAGTTAAATAAATCGATTCACTTAGATCAATTAATCCCTGCATATGAAGGATTTGAGTACCTAAAATGGCTGTCGCAATAGCCAACATCCATGCCCGAAAGCGGTTCCAGTCTCCAATAAAAAAGATATCCGATATGGCCCCCATCGTACAAAACTGCGTGCGCTGAACCGTCGCCCCTAACAATCCACCAAGACATAAACCCAACAACGGAACCAATAATGCAACTTCGATCTCTTCCATGCGACAGTATTTCCCTTGCGCTTCTTTTAGACAACTCATTCGAGGCACACTGTATGCATCATATTCTTTTTTCCGCTCCCAGCAACGGGAGTACAGAAGCAGCTTGCTTATTTTATTCGACTTTGGTATTAAATATTATATAATACGAAATTTATATGTGTTTATATTTATACTACATGTTTTAAATTGAGGACACTTATGATTAGCCAATCCATCGATGCACGTGGCTTAAACTGCCCAATCCCAGTCATGAAAGCCAAAAACGGCATTAAGGCATTAATTGCCGGTCAAATGCTGGAAGTTTTTTCATCTGACCCCACATCGTTACGCGACATGGATGCTTTGTGCCGTTCAACCGGAAACACACTGTTGTCATCCGAAGATCAAACAGATGGCAGTTTTCGCTTTCTGATCAAGATTAAATAACTCCCTACCCAGCTTTCGCCTCTGCCCGATAACTGGGAATCACGTAAGGTCCTTCAGGGATGACAGCAATTCGATTATCTCCAAACTGTTGAACGCTTTGGGCGATCGCATCTTCCACAGAAGTCACAATATTCACACCCGTTAGCACCAATTCCTCATCGGACAACCCATCGGTGTATAAATGGATCGTTCCAATTCGCATGGGCTTAAGCTGCATTTCGGTTTGCCATTCATCAATATCAGCCCGTGATTTCTTTTGGATTTCCGCCAAGAACCCATCCGGGCCTAGTGCGATTAAGCGCTTTTGAGCTTCCACAAATTCATCAGAACCCATGCCCTCATCGCACGCTGATGCAATAATCAAATTCCCACCGGGCTCCAAAATATCCATAGCACCAACCATACCTTTAACCGTTTGATAATAAGTTTTATCCAACGGATATCCCGCCGCACTGGTGACCACCGTTTTAAACAATTGAGGCACAGTAACTTCGGTGTAGCTTTTGACGAAGTTCACAGCTTGTGCGTGGCTTTCAATAATTTCACCAAACGTCACCATTGATAATTGGCGATGCTCATCAATAACAGTGTTCAAAGCCAACGCACCACCGACCATTTTTACGATTTCCAATTGCTCTTCATGCAACGGATTACCAATCAAATTACAATTGATGGCGTTTGGATTTTCCATAAATTCGGCATTATGGAAGGTTGTAATTGTATCTGCATGGGCAACGCCCGGCGCAATGACTTTCCGCCCGCCAGAATAACCTGCCATGAAATGCGGCTCGACCAACCCCGAAGCAATCTTTATATCCGCATCAACAAAACGACTATCGATCAGAACCGATGTTCCGCGCGTTTCCGTTTTGCCCAAATCAGTATGGGCGGCATCGTCGCGGGCGAAGTGATTTACAACGTTAACCGTCTTCATCACCCATTCACAGCCAATCAATTCCTCAAGCTCAGCCCCTTCATTGGGGCGATGCAATCCAGTTGCAACCAAAACAATAATATCAGAAGCAGCAACTCCTTGGTCCATCAAGCGCTGGATCAGGATGGGCAAAAACAATCCGTTGGGCACGGGCCGGGTGATATCGCAAATCAGAATACACGCTGTTTTGCCGGGGCCAGCTAAGTCATCTAAGACGCAACCCCCAACAGGATTATTAATCGCCTCGATAATAGCAGCTTTCGGGTCAGCTAATACCGGCATTGGGTTTTTAGCGATTACAGTCACATCGTAACGATCATCTAAATCGAGAGACAAGTTACCCTTGGCGTAATTAATATCAATCTGCATTTGGAAATCCTGTAAATTATTGATTAATGCTTAAACACTAATAACACGATGACGCGATCATTTAAATGCAGCTTTGCGGTTTATACCATACATTTAATAAAGGCTCATCCATGCAATCTCCCACTTTTTCTGCCATTCACCTTTGCAAGCTTCAATCTTTGGAATTTCCCTAAGTCATGGCGTTAAGTTAAGCTGACCCACGCAACAGCCCCGGCGGTCACGAACATTGAGGCAGCGATTATCGAAAAATATTAGAAACCCAGTAACTCAAAACCTTAAAACCAGGCGCAAGGATTGGCGGTTTCAGCTCAAAAAACTGGCGCGGTACTGAGCTTAATTACCGATATTGCTCAGCAAACCAACTTGAAGGCCTTAAACGTAACCATTGAAGCGGCGCGGGCTGGTGATGCGAGCAAAGGTTTTGCGGTTTTTACAACTGAAGTTAAAAATCTTGCCAACAAAATAGCAGAAGCAAACCGAAGAAATTAGTGAGCAGATTGCTGATATTAAATCTTCCACACAAGATACCGTCACAGCGATTAAGGGGATTGGAGAAATTGTCAATCAAGTCAGCTATATCTCTGCTTCAATTGCTGCCGCCGTTGAAGAACAAGAAGCTGCCACTTAAGAAATCACATATAGTGGAGAGCAATAGACTGACGGGACCCAAAACGCCACCTATAACATTGGCGGCGTTCAACGTGCCGCTGCACAAACCTGTG
>JAPKAX010000285.1 GCA_028825025.1 Rhodospirillales bacterium
GATACGCCCGGTTTTGGTTGGATCAAAGGTGAAGTAAGGCCAATTTTGCCTTCAGATAAAAAATTAAAGATACCACATATGGGTTGGAATAATTTGACTTTTTGCGATCAACCACATCCTTTATTCGAAGGGATAAAAGAAGGTGCACACGCCTATTTTGTTCATTCATTTGCGGTTCAGTGTGCTGACACAGTTGATCAATTGGCGAGCGTAGATTATGGGGGGTCAATCACGGCAGCTGTTGGCCATGGAAATGTCGCCGGAACGCAATTTCATCCAGAAAAAAGCCAAGCCGTTGGCCTTCGCTTTTTAACAAACTTTTTAAAATGGAAGCCATAGGGCTAAATATCGATATGATTTTTTTTCCAGCGATTGATTTGAAAGACGGCGCTTGTGTGCGATTGTTGCGCGGCGAGATGGACGCTGCAACCGTCTTTAACGATAATCCTGGTGCGCAATCCAAAGCGTTTGAGGAACAGGGGGCTGAATATTTACACGTAGTCGATTTAAACGGTGCTTTTGCAGGAAAACCAGTCAACGCTGATGCGGTAAATCAGATTTTGACCTCAATCGAAATGCCAACACAATTGGGTGGCGGTATTCGCAGCTTGGAGACAATGGAATATTGGTTATCAGCTGGAATTTCACGGGTTATTTTGGGAACTATTGCCCTAACGGATCAACAACTTGTTCGAACCGCTTGTAAAACATTCCCCGGTCAGGTTGCAATTGGAATTGATGCTAAGGATGGGTTTGTTGCTACTCAAGGCTGGGCCGATGTATCGGATATGAAGGCCTTGGATTTAGCTAAACAGTTTGAAGATGCCGGTGCTGCAGCGCTAATCCATACGGATATTGGGCGCGATGGTGCTATGGAAGGTCCAAATTTAGTAGCAACACTTGAAATTGCCAATGCGGTATCGATCCCTGTTATTGTATCGGGGGGTATTTCGTCGATGGATGATATTCAACAGATCGCAGATGTGGGTCCAGGCAAGCTTGAAGGCGTTATTTCAGGCCGCGCCGTGTATGATGGCTATGTGGATGTTGCACAAGCGACCTGCATATTGAAGGGCTAAAAGATGTTAAAAACCCGTATTATACCGTGTTTGGATGTGGATAACGGCCGTGTTGTCAAAGGTGTCAACTTTGTTGATTTGGTTGATGCGGGCGATCCGGTTGAGCAAGCCAAAGTCTATGATGCGCAAGGTGCCGATGAGCTGACGTTTCTGGATATCACAGCAAGCTCTGATAACCGTGATACGATTTACGAAGTGGTCAATAAAACGGCTGAACAGTGCTTTATGCCGGTTACCGTTGGTGGCGGCGTGCGAACGACGGAAGACATTCGAAAGTTGTTGTTAGCTGGCGCCGATAAGGTATCGATTAATACTGCGGCCATCCATAATCCTGAGTTTGTTCGGGAAGCAGCTAAAAAATTTGGGGCGCAATGTATTGTTGTTGCCATAGACGCCAAATCGACGGGGGCTGATAAGTTCGAAATTTTTACCTATGGTGGGCGTAAAGAAACCGGAATTGATGCCGTAGAATGGGCTAAACGCATGGCTGATTATGGCGCAGGCGAGATTTTGCTGACATCAATGGACCGCGACGGAACGAAACAGGGCTTTAACATCCCCTTGACCCGCGCCGTATCAGATGCAATCAACATTCCGGTTATTGCATCTGGTGGTGTCGGTACGCTGGATCATTTGTATGAAGGCATCGCCAATGGTCACGCATCAGCCGTATTAGCCGCATCAATATTTCATTTCGGAACCTTTACGATTGCCGAAGCCAAACAACACTTACTGAGCCGGTGCGCATACGTCCGCGATCCGAACGCACAGGAAACAGAAGGATAATAGGATGAGCGAGAATAAGTTAAACGGCCAAGTTTTAGAGCAACTTTATGACGTCATTGAAAGCCGGCGCGGCGGTGATCCTAAAACGTCCCATACGGCTAAGCTGTTTAAGAAAGGCCGTGGCAAGATATGTAAAAAATTTGGTGAAGAAGCGGTTGAGGTGATCATTGCCGCTTTGCATGAAAAAAAAAGTGATGTGGTCAGTGAAAGCGCAGATGTGTTGTATCATATGCTGGTTTTGTGGGCTGAAGCAGGCATTAGACCGGAAGAGGTTTGGGCTGAATTACAAACCCGGGTCGGCACTTCTGGTTTAGAAGAAAAAGCCAATCGCCCTAAAGAGGGCTGAGAAAGCCCTATGACTTATGATAAAGATAATATTTTTGCCAAAATCCTGCGCGGTGAAATCCCGTGTATAAAGGTTTTTGAAAATGACCATGCGCTGGCCCTTGAGGACATCAACCCAATGGCTCCCGTTCATGTTTTGGTAATTCCAAAAGGTGAATATATATCTATGGTCGATTTTTCGTCAGCAGCTTCAGATATTGAGATTGCAGATTTTAATCGGGCCGTTGGCGAGGTCGCAAAAATAAAGGGATTGATTGAAACCGGCTACAGAACATTAGCAAACCACGGCATCAATGCCCGGCAAGATGTTTTTCATTATCACGTGCATGTGGTTGGCGGTCGTGACTTAGGTGGAATGATTAAAAAAGAAAACTAGCGAATCATTTTTGTAAAGATTTGCAGTTAATAGACTTTTTTTGGCTCAAGATCGCTTCAAAACTACAAAAATTTAGGTTACAGCAATTGGTTGCCTGAGCGTATAAGATTCGTTTTGCAAGCGGAGCGGAAACGCATAAGATAGATTAAGTGCGCTTTGAGAGTAAGTTTGACCAAATGATGGACCAGTTTACGTGTCAGATAGGAATGCACCTATAAATCTGCAGAGCTATCCGTTTCAGGCCAAAGATCTAGGGCCGGAGGGGTTGAGCACAAGCGCCCTAACCGATGATGGTGACTTGGTGTCTCTACGAGCTGCAGCGCAGTTTGCTGAAAAACAAGCTATAGAAGTTGCAATCGAAGAAGCGACACGGACATCCTGGAATTCGGCTGGTCCACTAGATCAATTTGCAATCGATTGGGCCGCTAAAACGGATGCCGATGAGAAAATCATTCATGCATTTTTAGGCATTGATGATCCTATTGGTCAAGAAGCGGAAGCTGTGTTTTAAGAAGAACAGATTGATGCAGCGTCGGAAGTGTTTTTAGAAACTTTACCGCATAATCAACTGCAAATCGGTGAGTTAGCGGCGTTGAGTGCTTTTGATAAAGCTTTAGAACGTGGCTTCAATGCTGAAGAAGCTTTATCGGCGGCGATTAAGGCGGCTGAAAGCGTAAACGCGAGCATAACCGTTGGTGCTGCATTGGCCAAAGCTCCTGAAGAAATGGTCTTGGGCTGGGAGAAAGCGTCGACGGTCCAAATTGAGAACGAACCCAGCGATGATGAAAATGAGGGCGAGAACGGGTCGACGACTATCCCGTTTGTGTCAATTATCGCCCAAGGTCCTTTATCAAATTCGGCATTAAACGTGCCCGAAATTAACGATGTAGCCTTTGGTTTTGGTTTTCAATTTGAAGTCCCTGTTGTTGAGATCAACGCGCAAGCTGAAAACCATAGTTTTCAAAATAGAACCGATAT
>JAPKAX010000286.1 GCA_028825025.1 Rhodospirillales bacterium
CGAGGCCGGTTAGGATCGGACCAAGCACCGTACGCTGGCGTGTAGCCGATATCAGAGATTTTCTGACTGGAGGCTTGCCACTATGAGCTTGCCTACAATAAACCCGAAACAAGAACTTAAATGCTTCTTGGATAAGATCCTGCCAAATAATCAAAACGTAAAGTTTTTGTTTATTATGTACGATAAAAGAAGGGAACACCGAGCATTTACGGATACCAACCTGATGGCGGAGGAAGCACTGTGTCTGGATGAGATGGGCGATAACGTATACTTTGCATGTGCCTCATTTCTTCTGGAAGAGTATCTGGACACCAATGGCAAGCGCCGCCAGCGTACTGCAAAAAATGCCACGGCTGCGGGATCATTTTGGTTAGATATCGACTGCGGAGAGGGCAAGGACTACGAGACCCAGAAACAAGCAGTGAAAGCAATTAAAAAGTTTTGTCTTGCCTGTGACCTACCTAAGCCCCTGCTAGTCAATAGTGGTGGTGGGCTTCACGTATACTGGCCGCTGGATAGGGCAGTTCCAAAAGATGACTGGCTACCCGTTGCTGGCAGGCTAAAAGAACTAACTCATAACTCTGCCATACGTTTATATGCAGACGACACTCGAACAGCGGATATCTCCAGTGTTCTGAGGCCAATCGGAACTCACAATTGGAAACCAAAATATGACGGTCCGATTGTAAAGATCGTTCAGGATGTCGAACCCGTAGACTTCGACTATTTTGTGTCAAAGATAAGCGATGCAATCACTAAATATATCGCTGTCCAAGATGCCAAGTTTGCGCCTAATGAGCCTGAGATTGAAGTCTGCATACAAACTGATGAATTGCAAAAAATGCTTAAGTACATTTCTGCAGATGTTGATCGTGGCAGTGGCTCCATCTTCAACCAAGGCAAAGCAACCGCTTACTGGGCAGGTGTTATCTGGGGCATACGATCAGAAGGGGATCATTTTAAAGAAATTGCCCGCGAATGGTCACAAACAAGCGATAGATATCTAGATGGTTCTGGCTTTGAGCATACATGGGATGAGTATAATCCAAACCATGCCAGCCCCATCGGTATTGGCTCTGTAATAAAGCTAGCGCAGCACTTTGGCTACAAATCTGATTTTGATTTTAGACAGAATAAATTTGACCAGCAGACAAGACAAAATACGTCCTCCACCGATGATCCATGGCCTAATCCTCAACCACTGGAGCCTACTATACCCGCAGTTCGTGATTTTAATCTGGATATGCTGCCGAATGTGCTGGTTCCATTTGTTCGCGATGTATCAGAGCGTATGGGTCAACCAACAGATTTCTTTGCGATTCCGCTTATGATAACAGCGGCAGCGGCGCTGGGCAGTAGGTGGGCCGTATGCCCCAAAGCATTTGATAAAAGCTGGCGGGAGAGTGCAGTACTTTGGGGCGGAGTGGTGGCGAAACCCGGCGCAAAGAAATCGCCGTCTATTTCGATTGCGACAAAACCCATACAGAATATTGAGCAGCGATTAGGCCGGGAATACCAGATCGCTCACAGCTTTTACCTCTCGGAAAAGAAACAATACGATACCAGTGCAAAAAAAGGTAAAGGATCACCCCCATCTGGACCCGCCCCAGTCGAGCCAAAACAGCAACGAGCTATTATACAAGATTCAAGTTACCAGAAAGTAACTGAGATTATGAGTAATTCGCCCTGCGGTCTGCTTGGCTTATATGATGAAATCGCAGGTTTAATAGCTAGCTGGGATAGTAACGGACAGGAAACAGCCAGAAGTTTCTATCTGACTGCTTGGAACGGCAATCAACCTTATACCGTCGATAGGATTGAGCGTGGAACCAGCAGGATAGAGCGAGCCTTTATATGCATTGTAGGTGGTATTCAGCCATCGATTTTAGAACAATATATTCAGAGTGCTAAAGGGGGTGGAAAAGGTAACGATGGCCTCGTGCAACGCTTCCAGTTATTATCCTACCCAGACTTAGATACAGGTCTCAAAGAGGTAGATCGCGCTGCTGACGAGCCGGCTGAGAAGGCTGCTAATGATGCCATAGAAGCCCTGCGTTCACTTGATCCTGCAAAGTTAGGTATAGAACGACTGAATGGTGACAACCGCGCGATCTTACACTTTGCCCCAGACGCACAGAAGCTTTTTGATCAAGTGCGTGTAAAAATAGATGAACGGGCAGTTTCTAATGAAGAAGACGATATAATGGCGTCACATCTGAGCAAGATGCCAGCAACAATCGCGAAGCTTGCCATGCTGATCCATCTTCTAGACGGTGGCACTGGTCCGATAACTCTGGTTGCTACAGAAAAAGCAGCCAAGTGGAGAGTTTACCTGTATAAGCACGCAAAGCGTATTTATGGCAGCGGCCAAGTTGGGACTATGCAGTTAGCGTCAAGGCTCGGTAAGAAGTTGATAGCATCAACGATTAAAGAACCGTTCACTGCTAGAGAAATTCTACGGCGTAAGTGGTCAGGCTTAACCGACAAGCAACTTGTGGAAGATGCGTTGGCCGAATTGGAAGAGGCTGGTTGGATTAAAGGTACATCGAGCAAACCAGCAACAGGTCGCCCGACAATACTGTACAATCTGAATCCGGCTTTGTTTAAGAAATGAGTTTTGTCAGTTTTGTCAGGTACCCCCCCTCTCTAAAAATAACAAAAATAATAAAAAATTTGGGAGACACCCCCACTGACAAAACTGACAAAACTCGATAATGGGGTAAGAATGCAGGTTTTCTGTTTGATCAGCAAAATATTACGTTTGAAACAGTTATGCTAAACTGTCTCATCCCAGCTGCCGCACACTTGGCAAAAGACATCAAAATTTTATCGATGTCATAATTTTTACAAAGAAACTCACTTAAAATAGGCACCTTACTGATTCACAAGGCACACCAAATCTGTTATGATATAACAAATTATTTGAGGTTTAGACATGTCTAGGAAATGCCAAAAAGCCTTCGAAAAAGGCAAAGCAAAAAGGGCGCTATATCCCTTGGAACCCAGCACGTATAAGTTGCAAGAAGCGCACTTGGGTTGGCAACGTCAGTACGATACCTTGAAACTGCTCGAGAGCGCGTTGGACAACCGAACGGAGATGCCTGCTGACTACCTGCTCGGTTGCTGGACTGGTGCTGATTGGCGTGGTGAGCTGGAACGCCTGCCCGAAAGTTTAGCCTCTGACGTGGGTTGGCGAGTTTTGCCGGGGGTCTTAGCACTATGCGCTTATGCCGGTGAAACGCCGGAATCGGCAAAACTAGCCGCTGGGGCAGAAAAGCATGCATCTAATATCGTTAGGGATTGCGAAAATAATCGACACTCGATCGCCCACCCTACAAAACAACGTGACGCTACGATTAAACGAGTCTGCCGCGCCCAGAGCTTAGTAAGAACGGTTCTGATGACTGTAGAGGACAGTTTTGCGGCCGTTGATGTGCCCATTTCTTAGAGGGTAAAGGGGCAATGCTCAGAGCCGGTGTTTGCATCGTCTGAGCTTATCTTCCAACCCCGATATCTGGGGTCCTGCGCAAGAATATTTTAACCTATCGTTCTCGGCGGAGCAT
>JAPKAX010000043.1 GCA_028825025.1 Rhodospirillales bacterium
TAGTTTTTGAGACCAAGACCCGCAAATCTTTTGTTGAACTTCGCCAATTGTCCACCACTATCGAGCAAGCGGTGTACGCCTGTCCAAGCTGGGTGCGTTTTTGGATCAACGTCGAGTTTTAGGACATCGCCCTCATTGCCCCACGTTGTACGTGTTTCGTAAGTCGAACCATCGGTCATCTGAACAGTGATCGCATGGTACTCTGGATGGGTATCTTTTTTCATATTCATGCTCCGAAAATTATGGAGTTTTGTATATGCGAGGTTTGCTTAATGATCAAGCCCGCATTTGAAGTATTTATCGGTTTTTGCCATCAATGCTTTTTAAGCGTGGTAATATCCGTAATGAAATTACAATAACTACGGCCATTATACAGGCACCTCCAAAGTAGGGCCAATTCATACCGAGGACAGAAAAAAGCGTCCCAGCCCATGCAGGGCCGCCAACACGGGCTAAAGTGGTCGCAGATCTTGCAACCCCCATCATGCCCCCTTGGTCTTCTTCGTTGGTCTGTAAAGATATGAGGCTATTTAAAGAGGGGGATATAACTGAAAACCCATAAACGGCAATCAACATAACAATAATCAGCATCCAAAGTTCGGTGGCAAATGGAATTAACCCTATGCCAAGGGTCAAAGCAATAGATCCTTGTACGATTAGATTCGCTTCACCAAATCGCTTTGACATGCGCCCAATTAGGCCCCCTTGTAACAACGCACCGGAGAAACCAATTAGCGCAAATAGATACCCATTTTGCTCTGGACCCCAGCCATATTGACGACGTGACCACAATGCAAACGTTGCTTCAATACCGGCAAACGCAAAAACAGCTAGAAATGATAAAAGCAATAATAGACGGATGTTTGGTTTTTTGAGCGCGATTCGAAACTGTTTGGATCGGGTTTCTTTAGGTTGCGCGGCTATACGTTTCCTGATTTCATCAGAAAGCGATTCTTTTAACGTAAAGACTCCTAGAACCAGGGCAAAAGCTGAAAG
Organism: Rhodospirillales bacterium; assembly: GCA_028825025.1. GTDB lineage: Bacteria > Pseudomonadota > Alphaproteobacteria > Rhodospirillales > Casp-alpha2 > JABMNT01. Next base: position 997 of record JAPKAX010000043.1, read on the forward strand.
TCCTGCTGCCGCGAAAGCGGGGCTTTGGAAATCTGCATTATGGGGGTCGCTGCCCGCCAAAATGCCACCAATAGCAGGCCCGATAGTGAAGCCAAGGGCAAAGGCAGCTCCAACCATTCCCATGCCCTTGGCACGGGTTTCACGTGTTGTAATATCGGCTACGTAGGCGAAAGCGGCTGATATGTTACCAGCCATGAAGCCACCAACGGCACGGGCAGCAAATAAGGCCCATAATTCTTCTGCAACACCGAGCCACAGATAAGCTAATACGGCTCCAGCCAGGCTAAACAGCAAAACGGGGCGCCGGCCAATTCTGTCACTTAATAGTCCCCAAAAAGGGGCTGCAACAAATTGCGTCAGAGAATAGACCGCCATAAGCAACCCAACCTGAAATGGGCTGGCTTGATAGTGTTCTGCAAAAAAAGGCAGTAGGGGAATGATAATCCCAAAGCCGATGAGATCGATAACCACGACAAGAAAAAGGACAACCATTATTCGTTTAAAAACCTAGTCAGTAGGGGGTTAACGCTGCGTGAGTTTTAATTCAATGCGGCGGTTACGGCGTTGTGAAATTTCATCATTGCGTTTGTCGATGGGGTGAAATTCACCAAACCCAGCGGCAACCAAACGATTGGCAGGCAAGCCGGCATTGATAAGATGTTCAACAACAGAAATAGCACGAGCAGTCGATAGCTCCCAATTCGATGGGTAACGTGATGTGCTAATGGGATCGTTGTCTGTGTGGCCATCAATCCGCAATATCCAATCGATTTCACCAGGGATTTCAAGTGCTATTTCTAAAAGGGTAGTTGCAAGCTGATCCAATTGGGCTTGGCCTGCAGCAGCAATTTCAGCTTCGCTTTTTGCAAAAAGCACTTCAGACTGGAAAACAAATCGATCTCCAACAATTCGCACACCTTGGTGTTTACCTAAAAGATCACGAAGGCGCCCAAAAAATTCAGAGCGATAGAGTGATAATTCCTGTACTTTGCTTGCAAGAGCCGCATTCAAGCGTTTACCCAAATTAACAATTTGGACGTTTTTCTTCTTCGCTTCTGCTTCTGAAATTTCTAAGATTGTTCGTATTTGCGCTAATTGGACGCGAAGTGTGGACATTTGCTGATTTAACAAGGCAACCTCGGCGCGGGCACTGGTGGAAAACTCTTTTTCAATTAAGAGCGTTTTTCCATTTTCGTTTAATCTTCCTGCCAACTCAGAAATTTTACTTTCCATCTCTTTTTTCAGCGCATCCAAAAGGACAATTTGATTGTCTAGGACAGCAATTTTTTGGATCAGCGCGTGCGATGCCTCTTCAGCTTCAACAAGGCTTACTTCAGAAGACTGAGCTTCCTGGCTCATTTGGGTGATTTTTGTGTCTTGCTCTTTCGAAAGATTTTCCGCCTCAGAAAGTTTTGATTTTGTGACTAGAGCATCCTTTGTCAAGGTAGCGATTCGTTGATCCGATTTTATGGAGCGCTTCTGGAGGATTGAAATTCGGACTTCCGCTTCAGCAAGCTTTTGACGCAACCCTGAGCTTTCAACACTTGCTGCTGTGATGGTGGTATTCATGTTGGTAATTTTTGTTTCGGCTGATTCCGCTTCTCTTTGTAATTTATCTATGGTTTCAGTAGTTTCAACTGCACTTTTACGGAGCAGGGAGATCGATGTTTTGAATTTGTCACGCAAAGCGATGGAAGTTTGCAATTCGGCTGATATTTGAGACAAGTTTAACTGTAATTCGGCCTTTGATTTCTTTTCTAAAGATAACATTCCAGCTAATTCGCCGACTTGTATTTTGAGTTTATCCAGCGCTTGTTCGCGCCCTGATAAGGCTTCGCTTAGGAAGAATTGGGCCAGAACGAAGATCAGCAGCAAAAACATCATGACCATCAGCAATGTTGCTAATACATCAACAAATCCGGGCCATATGTTTGTATTACGGTCTGAGCGTGAGCGACGGGAAAGGCCAGCCATGGGACCTCCTATCCGACGTTAAGAGTTTTGGCCGTCGCCGGAAGAGGCGGCGACCAGTCTGGCAAGAAGTTTGATTTCACTTCGGATTTGTTGGGTTGTATCTTCGCGCCCCGTTTTAAGCTCTTCAACAAGGCGGGTTACGTATACATCTAAGTTTCTAAGATGAATACGGCTTGCATCATCAAGTCCGCCTGCATCATTAGATCCAGTAGCTAATTGTGCAAGTATGGGTTTCAACTCCACCTGCGTTTCCGCAAGGTTTCGCATTAAGGACTGTTGGGTGCGCATATGGTCGGTCAATATTTCTAGCTTATCACCAACATTGATCAGGTGACCATCAACCATCATCCGGCTTTCTTCTCCGCGTGTTAAGGTGCGTTGCAAGTTCTCAAGGCTTTCAGCTGTTTGTTCCAACAGCGCTTGCACATAAGTTGTAACTGACTGATCTCCATCGTTCCCAATTGCGCCTGACGAAAGCCGAGTTACTGTCGATAACCATTCTTCAAGATCGTTGTAAAACCGATTTTGTGCCTGGTTGGCCTGCAAGTCGAGAAATCCTAGAACTAAAGATCCCGCAAGACCAAACAAGGAGGATGAAAAAGCCGTTCCCATACCTTCCATGGGGGCCTGTAGGCCGCGTTTTAGTTCAGCGAAGATTGCGCCTGCTTCACCACCATTGACACTAAGGGTGCCAATAACGTCGCTTATAGAGCTAACGGTGCCTAACAATCCCCAAAAGGTTCCTAGAAGGCCAAGAAAAATCAGTAAGCCAATGGTGTAGCGCGATGTGTCGCGGCTTTCATCAAGGCGTGATGCTATGCCATCTAATAAAGTGCGCATGGCGGCGGTGGATAAGGCAAAACGGTCGCGGTCGCCAACCATTGCTGCCATGGGGGCCAAAAGCTTGGGCATAGCGGATTGCGCATGCCGGGCGCGGGCTTCTGAGTTAGTTACACTGTCGCGAAAGTTTTCTATCCATGTGACTTCTGGATAAAGCCGTATCACTTGTGAGAAATTATATAAAATACCAATAAATAAAACGCCAACAATTAAACCGTTCAAAGCGGGGTTTGCCATGAAGGCGTCCCGAAAAGACATGAACAACATAAATCCGACACCACCAACGGCGCCTAAAAATAGGAGCATTCTTACTAAATAGTGATGTGGGCGTGTCATCCCAATGCTAAGTCCAATTTCTTATCAACGCTTGGCTATGATTATATCGACGCGGTTTTTTGGATTGTCTGGTGTTTTGCTACCTAAAGCCATGACGCCAATGCGTGTGCTTCTAACACCGCTTTCAATCAAAAATGAACGAATAGAAAGCGCCCGTGATAAAGAAAGCCGGCGGGCTTTGCTTGCTGATAAACCTTCTGCGTCGGCATAGGCCATTAAGCGCAACCAAAGGTCTTTTTTGTCACGCACGCCATCAGCCAGTTTACGTAAAAAATCTTTCTTAGAATCAGGAAGCTTTGTTGCCGCTTCGTCAAATACAATGCGTATTGATTGGCCCGGTGCTATTTTTATGGATTGGCTTTGTGCGCTCGCCTGTTCTGTCGATGCTTCGGGTTCGGGCGCTCCGGCTATTTTTGGCGGCGGCGGTGGAGCCGAAGACATTGCTTTTCTAGGTACTGGAGCTGCCGTTTTTTCAGCTTGTTTAACCGGAATGGGTTTTGAGGCCGGTACAGGTGTAGGCGTTGCTTTTGCTACCTTTTTAAGCGGCATTGGCTTCGGTGCCGGAGCTTCTGGGGCTTGGGCTGGTTGCGGTGCAACTGGTGTTGCTTGCGTAGAATTTCGTTGGGTAAGTGTCACATTTCGCTTTGCTGTGACGGCTTTAAGTCTAGGTGCATTTTGTGGCGCCACATGCAATTGGGATGTTGGATTGGATTTAGGAGGAATCAACAACCCAGAACGTGACGCGTGACCAAACCTTGTAAGGCCACCGTCCTGAATGACACTTAAATCAACTGTAACCGGTCCGTTTTGAGCGTTTGCAGATGAAATAAAGGCGGGGCTACTTCCCAGCAGCGCCGTTGCCGCCAAAAGACAAATACTAAGACGCATTGAGGTCATAGATTGGCGGGAAACTAGTGGTTTTTCCGTCATCGGGTTCAGCATCCCTTAGAAGATTATTATCTTTTTATTATTGTGAGCATCAATTCTATACTTTTGCGCACCCAGCAAGCAAGATTATCATAACTAACCATGCGCCGAGGCACAACAGATTTGCAACTTAACTGGTTAGTTTTAATAAAACCACCATTCAGGGGTGAAGTGTTTCAGGTTTTAAGACGGCTTTTCTATAAGCTTCTTAAACGGCCTGTGAAGCTCAATATTCGAAGCAATCACTTCACCTTTTGCTAGCATACTCTTCTGACCTTGGTAATCTGTTACCATGCCACCCGCTTCACGTATTAAAACGATACCAGCAGCAATATCCCAAGGTTTAATACCCTTTTCCCAGAATCCATCGTACCGACCCGCTGCCACATAGGCCATATCGAGTGCTGCAGATCCCGTACGGCGAACCCCAGAAGTTTCAGCCATCATATTTTCCATTTGCTTGAGGAACCCTTTGTGCCCTTCACGACCCGCAAAAGGAATCCCGGTTGCAAATAAACATTCAGTTGGGTTTTTGCGGGTTGAAACACGGATGCGGCGCTCATTTAAAAAAGCCCCTTTACCTTGTTCCGCCCAAAACATCTGATCATTGATCGGATCATAGATAACACCTGCAAATATATCCCGGTCGCGCTCTAAGCCGATTGATATGCAAAAATGTGGAATGCCATGGAGGAAGTTTGTTGTTCCATCTAGGGGATCAACAATCCATTTGTTGGAATTATCATTGCCTTCAACAACGCCGCCTTCTTCTAATAAAAAACCATATTGTGGGCGGGCTTTTTTAAGGTCCTCAAATATCATCTCTTCAGACCGGCGGTCTGCCTCGGATACGTAGTCTGCAGGTCCTTTAAGTGAAACCTGAAGTTTTTCGATCTCGCCAAAAGATCGCGTAAGGCTTCGCCCCGCACGGATCGCGGCATTCACCATCACATTAATCAAAGCACTGCGGCCTGTCGCCATTTTAATAGTCTTCCTATTGGTTAAAGCAAAACCGAAGCGAATGGCTTCAATCGTGAACATGGCTTTGCGTCAATGTCTATGAGTTAGGGCGTTTACGTCGATCCGAAAATCGCTAAAACCGTTCTAATCTTTGTAATTTTAATCTTTAGCGCGCTCGACATAAACGCCGTCTTCCGTATTCACAACAACCCGGGTTCCCGTTTCGATATGCGGCGGGACCATAATTTTAATGCCATTTGAAAGCATTGCAGGCTTGTATGAGGATGATGCCGTTTGGCCTTTAACAACGGCGTCCGCTTCTGTGATTTCAAAAACCATGTTGTCTGGTAATTTGATCCCCAAAGGATCGTCTTCGTAACTTTCTACGGTGACTTCTGTGCCATCTTGCAAATATGGAATTTGCTCTTCCCGAATGACACTAGCCCCCATTTGAATTTGCTCATACGTTACATTGTCCATGAAAGTGTAAAGGCCACCGTCTTCGAACAAAAATTGATAAAGGTTTTGCTCTAAGCTAACGCGCTCTACCTTTTCTGATGAACGGAAGCGCTCATTCAATTTGGTTCCATCGCGCAGTTCTTTCAGTTCGACCTGCAAATACGCACCGCCTTTACCAGGCTGTGTGTGTTGAATTTTAATGGCGCGCCAAAGGCGGCCTTGGTGTTCTACCACATTGCCGGGTCGGATCGAGTTTCCATCAATTTTCATTTTAATAACCTAACTTCGAAATAAGGGCCTGTAAAAGGCGGAGGAACCTAACAGTTTGATCAGGAACTAGCAACGTCTGTGCCGACAACGTCAGCAAAGATTTTATTAAATTTCTGAACGGCCGCGGTTGGGCCCTTCGGATGGTCCCAAACGCCAGAGACAAGAGCAAGCATATCTGCACCTGCTTCGGCTAACGGACGACAATTTTCTAACGTAATTCCGCCAATGGCAACACACGGTGGCAACATGATTTCGTGCCACCATTCGATAATTTCTGGATCAGCTGTGAACTTAGCTTGTTTTGTTGTTGTTGGGAAAAACGCACCAAAGGCAACATAGTCTGCCCCTTTTTCAGCCGCTTCCATGCTTAAATGCCGTGAATCATGACATGTCACACCAACAATACTATCTGGCCCAACAATTTCACGGGCCTGTTTATAAGTACCGTCATCTTGGCCAATGTGAACACCATCACATCCCATTTCGAGGGCCAAATCAGGACGGTCATTCATTAAAAAGGTGACGCCATAAGACGTTGCAATGGGTAATAAAGCTTCACATGCCCTTTTGATTCCATCATCGTCTACGTCTTTTAAACGCAATTGAACCGCCCCAATGTCGCCGCCATCTAAGGCCGCTATGAAGGTATCGCGAAAGGCGTTGGGATCAATCTTCGGCGGCGTGATTAAATACAGGCGGCTGAGGGTCTCTGTCATATGGGTTCGTATTCCAATAAATGTCTAAGGACCGTTTGGTCCGGGGTGTCAGTGTTCGCTAAATCTATCGCATTTTTCGGATAATTTCTAACACTGACATTCGATTGGGTCGCAATGCCGATAATTTTTTCATATGCGGGGTGTTCTAATTGGACCGAAATATGGCGCGCACCGCGCCGGATAGCACTCAAAGCACTACCCGCAGTATCGGCACAATCTAATACACCAATTAGGTTTGCATCTGGGTAGCGTTCGCTTGCTTGATTAAGGATTGAGACGAATACGTCGGGGCCCAAGCTGTTTGCCGCACCCCGTGGGCTGAACATTTGAACGGATAATTGTGTTTGCACTGATGCATGGGCAACGCACAAAGCATGTTCTAAAGTATGGATAATAAAGACCGGATGATCGTCCACATCGTTCCTGATCAGCAAGGCCCCAACCAAAAATCGTCTATAATAAGGGCATACTTGAAGTGGGGGTGCTTACAAAAAAACAGAATTTATGGGCTAAGTTTTGTTAGCTCGCATTCATCATTGCAACTGCCGTATCTGGCATGCGGCTAGAGAAGCCCCATTCGTTGTCATACCAACTCAATACACGGACGAAATTGCCGCCAACGACTTGAGTTTGTGTGGCATCAAAGGATGAGCTTGCTGGATTGTGGTTAAAGTCAGTAGATACCAATGGTAATGTGTTATAGCCCAAAACGCCATTTAAGCGGCCTTCTGATGCTTCTTTCATTGCAGCATTGATCTCTTCAACCGTTGTGTCGCGGCCTGATGTGAAGGTTAGATCAATCAACGAAACATTTGGTGTTGGAACCCGAACAGAAGTGCCATCCAATTTGCCGACCAATTCAGGTAATACCAAACCAACCGCTGCTGCTGCACCGGTTGAGGTTGGGATGATGTTCAATGCAGCTGCACGGGCGCGGCGAGGGTCGCTATGCAAAGCATCAAGCGGGCGCTGATCACCAGTGTAAGAATGGACCGTTGTCATGAAGCCTTTTTCAATGCCAACTGTTTTATTCAAGACATCTGCAACCGGAGCCAAGCAGTTGGTTGTGCATGACGCGTTAGAAACAACGGTATCGGTTGCGGTCAATAAATCACTATTTACACCGTAAACAATGGTTTGATCAACTTCTTTGCCGGGTGCTGAAATTAGGACTTTTTTAGCGCCTGCGGCAATGTGCTTTGCTGCATCGTCGCGTTTCGTGAAAAAGCCTGTGCATTCCAATGCAATATCAACACCGATATCACCCCAAGGAAGATTTGCGGGGTCGCGTTCAGCTGATACTTTGATCGGGCCATAACCAACGTCAATGGTATCGCCATCAACCTTTACGTCTTCGTTCAAAACACCATGAACAGAATCATATTTCAACAAGTGGCCGTTTGTTTCAGTTGAGCCCAAATCGTTGATGCCAATAATTTGAACGTCTGTGCGGCCGCTTTCAATGATGCTGCGCATGACAAGGCGACCAATGCGGCCAAATCCGTTAATAGCAAGACGTACAGTCATAAACTTCTCCTTCGGTGGTCTTTAAATTACCCCTTATTAAAAAAGAGGGTGACCTCGAGCAAGGCAAGGTCATGCGAATACAAAATAGATCTCAAAATTATTTAGCAAACATCTTAGGATTACCGCCTTTCGTCAATGCAAATGTTATGGTTTGAGGCGGTAATGCGAATAAAGGCGGGTTAAAGTATAATACGGGTTAAAGTAAAATAATTGTGTCGGATTATTTAAACACTACTTAAATGAATAAGTATTTGATGTGATGTAAGCGGATAAATATAAGGATTTCAAATGGAGATAGTAAATCTAAATTCGGCATCATACATTTTTTTGGGTTTAATGATTTATTCTTTTGATTAAGAGACTTATAACCATTTTTTACGAGATTAGTTGACCATTGGGGGTGACAGCGCCTATATTTTGTGCATACAAATTATTCGCATAATATTGAGGAACGGCAGTGTCCAACCAAGCTTCCATTCAAAAGCCATCGAAAGTCACCCGGGCTGAGGCACGCCTTGAAGAAGCGGTGGTGCGGCTGGAAAGCGCTCTGAATGCAAAACAGGTTGGTGAATCAAAGCCGAGCCAAAATGCGGAAATCGATGAATTGAAGCGAGAAATCAAACAGTTACGCCAAGAAAATGCAGAGTTAAAGCGTGTGAATGAACAAGTCTCAACGCGCTTGGGTGGCGCTATTGAACGCTTGCGCATTGCAATTGGAGAATAGGCCATGGGACAGGTGAACGTTGAAATAAATAGCCGCAAATACCAAATCGCTTGCGATGATGGTCAAGAAGCTCATTTATCCCGGTTAGGTTCTTACGTCGATAACCGGATAGGCGAGTTGGTTGCAGCTGTTGGTCAAATAGGCGATGCCCGTTTGTTGGTTATGGTGTCGTTGTTGGTTGCCGATGAATTGTCCGATGCTTATGCCGAGTTAGAAGTTGCCCGCAAAGCTGACGACGGGGCTTCAGCTCTGTTATCTGCCGAAGAAAAACTCAGTGTAAAAATGGACAGTTTAGCCGGACGAATAGAAAGCATTGCTGTATCCTTCGAAGAAGCTTAAGTATGCATTGAGCGATTGCTGCGGAATGCGTCAGGGTAACATATCCTGGGGCCATACACATCTTTAGGGAGCTGTCCCTGTCAGACTCTTGGGTCTGGTATTACGGTGCCCACCTGCAACTGCAGGCCACAGAGATCTTTACACCCAACGGTTTTGTGGGGTCGCTCACTTGGCTACTTAATCTAAAGTCACCACGTAAAGCGCTTTTTATGTCCTTAGCTGAAAATAAACAACTTCTTCGGCGAACAGCACTAAAGAAGCGAAACGAAATTGTCTCGAAGGCATCATCAGAATCTGGCGACCTTTTGGCGGGGTATATTGTTCAATTGGTCAAAACGTTCCCTAAAGCTTATACGGTGTCTGGATACCTATCTATTGGGAATGAAATTGAGACGCTCCCCAGTTTAAATGCCTTAGCGGATGCGGGGTATCAAACGTGCTTGCCTGTGGTGCTTGAAATGGAGTGCCCCCTCGGGTTTCGGGCTTGGACCGATGGGGACCTGCTTGAAAGGGGCCCCTTAAAAACCCGACACCCCATTTCTGATGCGCCGGATATAATCCCTGATATCTTGCTTGTTCCTTTATTGGCATACGATCTTCGGGGGTATCGTTTAGGTTGGGGGGGTGGTTTTTATGATCGCACTTTAGGGGCTTATCAAACGGAAGGTAGGCCGGTTATTGCCATTGGAATTGGCTATGACAATCAGAAAATAGATCAGGTCCCTTCCGATGCCTTTGATATGGTGATGGATTGGATTGTTACAGAAAAGAAAATTATTGAAATTACGAAAGCTGGATTTTAAATGCGTATACTGATGATTGGTGATGTGGTGGGTAAATCGGGACGGGATGCGATCTCTAAGCATTTGCCCGGTTTGCGTGAAAACCTTGATCTCGATTTTGTTGTGGTCAATGGCGAAAATGCTGCCCATGGGTTCGGTATTACAGACAAAATTTGCGCATCGCTCTATCATAATGGTGCTGATGTCATCAGCACAGGCAATCATATTTGGGATCAACGCCCGATTATGAATTACATCGATAGTGACCCAAAACTTTTACGTCCCCTCAATTTTCCTGAAGGCACACCGGGGAACGGGTTTGGAATATATGAAGCGCGCAGCGGTAAGAAAGTGATGGTGATCAATGCGATGGGTCGTGTGTATATGGATCCGCTGGACGATCCCTTTGCTGCAATCGAGAAAGTGCTTTCTAAAGTCTCCTTAGGTGCGGATGTCTCTGCCGTTCTGGTCGATTTTCACGGCGAAGCGTCTAGTGAAAAACAAGCCATTGGTCATGTTTTAGATGGTCGGGTTAGTGTCGTTGTCGGCACGCACACCCATGTGCCAACGGCGGATTACCGAATTTTACCGGGCGGAACAGCGTATCAATCTGACTTGGGTATGACGGGAGATTATAATTCAGTCATTGGCATGCAAAAAAAGGCGGCTTGTGGGCGGTTCACAACAAAGCTTCCCCAAGCCCGGCTTGAGCCTGCAACTGGGGAGGGGACATTGTGTGGCCTTTTAATTGAAACGGATGACCAAACAGGCTGGGCGAAAAGTGCGGCTCCGGTCCGTGTTGGAGGGTCCTTAATTGCGACTCGCCCGCAAATATAAACCATAACCCGTTTTTTAGCTGGAAATTTGAACTGATGGGCGCTATTCGGATAACGCCTTCAAGCTCTTTGTTTCATTGGGTTTTTTGTCAACTCAAGGCCGTTGTTATCCGTGTCTTTACCTTATCGTCAAATTATTGCCATATTGTGCAACGATGATGTGCATTAATTGTGAACGATTTATTGATTTAAAATTTTAGGGGATACGGAATGGCTGGCCATTCAAAATTTAAAAATATTATGCACCGTAAAGGCGCGCAGGATAAAAAGCGCGCCAAAATTTTTGCAAAAATAGCACGCGAAATTCTAGTTGCTGCAAAGATCGGTCCTGATCCGGAAATGAACCCACGTTTGCGTGCCGCCATTCAAGCGGGCAAAGCGCAAAATATGCCTAACGATAACATTCAACGCGCCATCGCCAAAGCGACAGGTGCGGGTGATGATACGAACTACGAAGAAGTGCGTTACGAAGGGTATGGAACGGGCGGGATAGCTGTGATTGTTGAAACATTAACAGATAACCGCAACCGAACTGCGTCTGAAGTGCGCTCTGCCTTTACCAAGCACGGCGGTAATTTAGGTGAAACGGGCTCTGTTGGTTTCATGTTTGACCGTGTGGGTGCCTTTGTTTTAAATGCTGATGTTGGGTCAGTTGACGATGTATTTGAAGCCGCACTTGAAGCAGGCGCTTCGGACGTTGAAAGCTCTGACGAATCTCATGATGTGTTTTGTGAGCCGGATGACTTCTTAACTGTCCGCGATGCTTTGGAAGCTAAATTTGGAGCTCCAGAATCAGCCGAACTTGAATGGAAGCCTCAAAACACCATCGCAGTAGATGAACAGCAAGCTCAAACCTTGTTGAAACTCATCGATATGCTTGAAGACAGCGATGATGTTCAGAAAGTTTTTGCCAACTTCGAAATCGATGATGAAATAATGGAACGGCTAAGCGCCTAATAATTCCAAAGGTTTTAAAGCATGCGTCTGATTGGGATAGATCCAGGTTTACGCAATACAGGCTGGGGGGTTATTGGTGTTAAAGATAACCGATTGGTCCACATCGCTGATGGTGTTGTTTTAACGGATTCCAAGCGCTCACTTGCTGAGCGTTTGGTCCAAATTCATGATGGGTTGCTTGAAGTGATTGAGCAGTATCAGCCCGATGAAGCTGCTGTTGAAGAAACGTTTGTTAACAAAAATCCGACTTCGACTTTGAAGTTGGGCCAAGCCCGGGGCATTGCATTGCTTGTACCCGCCCGGCTTGGAATTCTTGTGGCAGAATATTCGCCGAATTTGGTTAAAAAAACAGTGGTTGGTAGTGGTCATGCAACGAAAGAACAAATTCAAATGATGGTCAAAACGTTGTTGCCTGGGTGCACCATTGCAACGGCGGATGCGGCGGATGCGCTGGCGATTGCTGTTTGCCATGCCCATCAGCGCCCAAGCCGCAGTCTTCAAGCCCATATGGATGCCACCCAATGATTGCGCGCCTCAAAGGGATTGTCGATTTGATTGGCGATGGCTGGTTGATTTTGGATGTGAACGGGGTTGGCTATATGGCGTTTTGTTCAGGCAAAACGTTATCTCAAATGGTTGTTGGTGAAGCGGCCCGTTTGGAAATCGAAACGCATGTTCGCGAAGATCATATTCACTTGTATGGCTTTGCCGATGAAACGGAGCGTAATTGGTTCCGGATATTAACCAGCGTTCAAGGGGTTGGAGCAAAAGTTGGCTTAGCGATTTTGGGCGTCTTAAGCGCAGACAAATTAATACAAACGATTGCCGCCGCCGATAAAACAGCAATAACGCGGGCTCCCGGTGTTGGCCCTAAATTGGCGACCCGAATTTTGAGCGAACTTAAAGACAAAGTTGGTGATTTGGCCCTTGGTGTTGCGACCAAACAAAGTTCAAATGCTGCTAATAACAGATCCGATTCGGGTAATGCCCTTTCAAATCTATCTGATGCGGCTTCGGCTTTGGTTAATTTAGGTTACGGCCCATCCGAAGCTTTAGGTGCCGTATCGCGCGTTGCAGCGAATATGGATGGCGAACCAGATGTCCAAGAGCTCATTCGTGAGGGGTTGCGCGAACTGGCCCCGGCGGATCAATGAGTTATGGAAAGCTTTTTAAATGAGTGACCAAGACCGCGTGATCGCACCTGAAATCCAAAATGGCGACCCAGCTGGAGACTTTGTTGATGTGGGAACCCGGCCACGCGAATTAGGTGATTTTATTGGCCAACGCCAAATTCGGGGTAATCTGAAGGTTTTTATTTCTGCTGCCCGAAAACGCAATGAAGCAATGGACCACGTTTTATTTCACGGCCCACCGGGTTTGGGTAAAACAACGCTGGCGCAAATTGTCGCTAATGAATTGGGCGTTGGTTTCCGTGCCACTTCAGGGCCGGTTATTGTAAAAGCCGGAGATTTGGCGGCTATTTTGACTAATCTACAGCCGCGCGATGTTTTGTTTATTGATGAAATTCACCGCCTGAACCCAGTAGTTGAAGAAATTTTATATCCTGCAATGGAAGACCGGCAGTTGGATTTGATTATCGGCGAAGGCCCTGCTGCCCGATCTGTTCGCATTGATTTGCCACCGTTTACTTTGGTTGGGGCAACAACCCGCGCCGGATTACTAACCACGCCTTTACGCGACCGTTTTGGCATCCCCATGCGGTTGGTTTTTTACGAGCCAGATGAACTTGTTCGAATTGTTTCGCGTGGAGCCAAGCTTTTAGGCTTTGATTTAACCGATAATGGGGCCATGGAAATTGCCATGCGGGCCCGTGGAACACCACGGGTGGCGGGGCGGTTGTTGCGCCGGGTTCGCGATTTTGCTGATTCTGAAGGAACCTTAAGCGTTGATAAAAAAGCGGCTGATGCGGCATTGACCCGGTTGGAAGTCGACAAGCGGGGCCTTGATGCCATGGATCGGCGGTATTTGAGCTGCATTGTTGATAATTATGGCGGTGGCCCTGTCGGCATTGATACCATGGCAGCGGCTCTATCTGAACAACGCGATACCTTGGAAGAAGTTATCGAGCCCTTTTTGATCCAGCAGGGTTTTTTAATGCGCACACCCCGAGGCCGGATGCTGGCATCGCAAGCGTATTCTCATTTGGGTTTAAAGCCGCCAAAAGTGCCACCACAAATGGAGTTGCTGGATGAAGAGGGGGGGGGAGATGAGTAATTCTCACCAAATGCCTATCCGTATTTATTATGAAGACACGGATAGCGGTGGAATTGTTTATTACGCTAATTATTTGAAATATGCAGAACGTGCACGGACCGAATTATTAAGAACTCTTGGCATTGAAAGTGGACAAATAATGGGCGAATTTGGCGTTGGATTGGTCGTGCGCCGTTGCCATGCTGAGTATTTAAAGCCTGCTGTTTTGGATGATGAAGTTATTATCGAGACTACATTACAAAAAGTCGGTGGGGCTTCCATCGCCTTGCGCCAAATCGTGACCCGGGATGGCTGTGAATTAGTGCAGATGGATGTTGAGCTGGGGTGTTTACACTTCAAAATTGGGCGGCCCGTGGCGCTGCCCAAACATGTGCGATACGCATTAGAGAATCAAGTGAACGTATGTTCATAAAAGAATTAAAACGGGATAGGGACGTGAAATTATGGAGAACCAAGCAGTTGATGCAATGACGTTAGCAGGGTCCACAGGGGCCCTGGATTTCGGTATGTTGGCATTGTTTGAACGAGCAGACTTGATTGTTAAATCGGTGATCATTTTGTTGTTGCTGGCATCCCTTTGGTGCTGGGCAATTATTTTTGAAAAATGGATTGGTGTGCGTCGTTTGAATAAGCGCTCCAACGCGTTCGAGAAAACCTTTTGGTCTGGTCAATCGTTGGATGACTTGTATGACCGGATATCGGCTGAACCGCGTGATCCTATGTCTTCCGTGTTTGTGGCGGCCATGCGCGAATGGCGACGATCCCCGTCTAAGTCTGGGATTGGCGGGGCGACCGTTAGCTTGGCTGAGCGAATTGATCGGGTGATGCATATAACGGTTCAGCGGGAAATGGACCGAGTCGAGCGCTACATGACGTTTTTAGCAACAACCGGATCAACAGCCCCGTTTATAGGCCTGTTTGGTACGGTTTGGGGAATTATGAATAGCTTTCAATCGATTGCTTTGTCAAAAAACACCAGCTTGGCTGTTGTTGCTCCAGGTATTGCTGAAGCTTTGTTTGCGACGGCTTTGGGATTGTTGGCGGCGATCCCCGCTGTTGTTGCTTACAATAAATTATCGCGCGATTTAGACCGGTATGCCGGAAGGCTGGATAATTTTGCCGTTGAATTCGGGGCTATTTTGAGCCGCGAAATGGAAGACGAAGCATAAGGTGGCAAGCTTTATTCAAGCCCGTAAACCTAGTGGTAGCCGTCGTGCGACGAAGCCCATGAGTGAAATTAACGTCACACCTTTTGTTGATGTGATGCTGGTTTTGTTGGTGATCTTTATGGTTACCGCGCCTTTGTTGACGGTTGGAGTGCAAATTGATCTGCCGAAAACCAAAGCGGCTGTGATTAGCGGGGAAGACGAGCCATTAGCGGTTAGTGTCGACGGTGGCGGTAATATTTTTATACAAGATACCGAAGTAAAAATGGACACGTTGGTTCCGCGTTTGATCGCAATTACCGGTAAAAATCCAGACGCCAGAATTTTTGTTCGGGGGGATCGGGCCGTTAATTATGGCCGAGTGATGGCGGTTATGGGGCGAATTAATGCTGCCGGATATCGAAAAGTTGCACTGATTACGACGCAAGGCGATAGCGATAAAAAGCCCAAACCGAAGCCTTCGAAAAAGAAAGGCCAGAAGTAATCACAATGCGCTGGGGTTTTTTGACGTCAATCATTTTGCATGCGGCCTTAGCTGCAGTTAGCTACTTTGGGCTCCCATTTTTGCGCAGTAAACCCTTAAACTTGGAAACACCGATTTGGGTTGATGTTATAAATATCGCCGATATTACCAATGCCCCACTTCCGACACCCG
>JAPKAX010000044.1 GCA_028825025.1 Rhodospirillales bacterium
CGGATATACCAATATCAGGTTTGCCTATGATAGTCGTTCTGGTTTAGAAAATATTTATTCTAATCAGCCAGATATTGTTATTTTAGATGTTCAAATGCCAAAGATGGACGTTATCGCGGTTCTGAAAGAAATCAGGCGGCAAGTAAAGTATGATAATCTTCTGACTACAATTGAGACCGCAGTTGATGTAAAAAAATACCGAGATGAGTTGCTTCGTGCAGGTCCATAAACATTATCTCTAAACCAATTGATTTCGAGATCTTATCATTACGAATAAAGGGCCACCTTGAACATCGTATTTTAATGCAAAGCCTGAAAGCATAACAGCAGCGGGTTTAACAAGAATGAGATGCAGCTCGAACCATGCAATCGCAATTATTGCCAAGAATCGATGATATCAAAGCTATCGAGATTGCCTATGTATTATAAGTTGATTGGCACTATCTTTCGTCCTCTGAACTTGTTGGTGACTGAAGGGGTGT
The DNA here is from genome assembly GCA_028825025.1 of Rhodospirillales bacterium. Classification (GTDB taxonomy): domain Bacteria; phylum Pseudomonadota; class Alphaproteobacteria; order Rhodospirillales; family Casp-alpha2; genus JABMNT01. The sequence continues at coordinate 483 of JAPKAX010000044.1, forward strand.
ATAGGCATTGGACAGTTATCGGTTTTCTGTTTTTGCCGTTGATTTTTCAGGGCACAGTGTTGGTTCTGCACTCAATACGTTCCTGCTTTCGACTTTAATTAAATATGTGCACCTTATTCCTAAGAACCCGTCGGATTATCTGTCTGCGTTAAATGATACGTTGTCCAAACTTATTCCATTAGGCCAATTTGCGGCTATGAATTTTGTAATAATTAATGTCGATGCAAATACGGTAACCTATTCGTCAGCAGGCAATACACCCCCAATTATCGGCAATCCTTCGTCTGGTAACGTGATTGTTGGCGAAGCCAGTAGCCAACCCTTAGGGATTGAAAAGTCCGCGTTTTATGCGGACCATGAGTATCTTTTTCATCCGGGTGATTTTTTTCTGTATTCCGACGCCCTTATTAAATCTCCGGGGCAAGACGGACTTCCTGAATTAAAGAATGTCGGCTTGGAGCAATGGGTTTGTCAGATGAAACCTCAATCAGGAACAGAGCAACTGCTGCAGATATTGCTCGATAAATTCTATTCGTACACGGAATTTCCACTGTGAGATGATGTGACGGCAGTTTGGATTAGACTTAAATCTTAAACAAAAGCTAGAAATGTCTAGCTATTTTTCTACCTATTGATGACTTAATGATTTACTATAGGCTCTGTTTTTAATTAGAGGGCGTTATATGAAACACACTGTCGCTTTTATTGGTTTAGGTGTCATGGGCCAGCGAATGCTGGCGAACATGTACAAAATTGGCGGTTTTGAGATGATTGGAGGATGGGATCCAAACCCGGATGCCTGCGCTGATGCCCGTTCACTTGTTCCTAATTTTCCCATAGCCGACAATCCGGAAAGTTTGATTACTGCTCCAAATGTAGATCTGGTTTATATTGCGTGTCCGCCTGCCCATCACAAACAATATGCAATGGCCGCTATTGCTGCTGGTAAAGCGATTTATTGTGAAAAACCACTGGGCATTGATATCGAAGAAAGCTGTGCTTTGGTTGAAGCGGTTGAAGCTGCGGGAACGATCCATTGCGTCAACTTTTCCTTAGCGACGGCAGCTGCTGTTGAATATATCGAGCACGGTTTAAAAGACGGATCCATTGGTGATGTTCTGGGTGTTGACGTTTACTTGCACTTCAACAAATGGCCCCGCGATTGGCAGGTTCCGGCGGCTTGGTTGTCTGAACGTGCTGAAGGTGGTTTCGTCAGAGAAACGTTTTCACATTACGCGTATCTGGCACAACGTTTGTTTGGCCCCGTTACAATCAAGAACGCGTATTCGCGTTATCCTAATGATGATGTGTCTGCTGAAGTGCAATCTATGGCGGCGCTGGATTGTAATGGTATCCCAATCTCATTCATGGGCGGTGTGGGTGGTCTTAATTCCAGTGGAGCTGATAGGGTGGAATTTACAGTTTGGGGATCTGACGGTGCGTATCAACTCTATGACTGGTCCCGAATTCGTACCCATACAGGCGAAGGTTGGGTCGAGCAATTAACTGATTTAGGAGATTTGCGTGAAGAAGGATATCGGCGCGCGCTCTCGAACGTAGGCAAGCTTATGCAGGGTGAAACGCATGTTATGCCAAGTTTTCGGGATGCGTTAGGGGTGCAACTAATCGTCGAAGGAATTTTGGAGCGAAAATGAGGAGATAACTAGAATTCAATTTAACGTATACTAGTTGATATGCCTTGAGTTATTGTTAGAAACTCGAAATTTATAAAAAATAAACTCTGGAGGGTTTAAGACGGTAACTTACGAATGTGCTAAATGCGGAATGGCAGTCAATGCGACTTGCGCTAAATGTGATGCACCACTGGTCGATGATATTTTAAAACTAGATGATGGTCGTGAAGTGCAAATTTCAAAGTGCCCTAATGATCACGGTAAAATTAAATCCCCTATGTGTTGTGGTGAGGATATGAGCTGCCCCGTTTAGGGAACGTTTAACATTTATAAAAATATTTACCGAAGAATCATACTTGGCGCTACTTGATGTTTTAGAGGGCAGCCCTATTCCGGTGGCCATATTAGAACAGGAAACGGGTAAGCGTTTGTTCGTAAATTCAGCCCTTGTTGAAATGTTTAGTTTGGGGACGCGTGACGAACTTTTTAATTCAGACTTGGCGGATACATGGGTCAATCAAGATGACCTAAATCACGCCATGTCTGTTTTTAGAAATAATCAAAAAAAGGTTGATATTGAATCTGAACGCCAACACCAAGATGGTTCTCGATGTTGGGTTCTAATGAACACCCAAATACTAGAATTTGATGGTAAAAAAACTGGTATCATTTGGCATATTGATATTTCTGAGAGAAAAATAATTAAGGCTGAGCTCAATAAAAATCAAAAAGTACGGAAGCCTTTGCCGATTATATACCAGAGCTTGTCACCATTAGGGATATCGATGGATGCTATTTACTTGTAAACATACGGTCTGAAGACTGGATTAGTGTTGGGCATGATGCCGTCATTGGTAAGACCTTGTTTGATTTTTACCCCTATGAACAAGCTGCCGAATTTGAAGAGGCTGACCGTAAGGCAATGGCAGACCAGTCTACTATATCTGACGTTGCCAATCGGGTACTACCAGACGGTAAAAAAAGAACCTTTATTGTAACCTGTTTCCCGCGTGCTTCTTCGCCAGCTCAAACTTTTAGACTTGGCACATTAATCATTAATATTTCAAAATATAAAAAAACTGAGGATGCGTTGTGGGCGGCTATTATTCAAGCTGAGGAAGCAACCCACGCGAAAAGTCGGTTTCTGGCAAACATCAGCCATGAGTTACGAACGCCGCTAAATGCTATTATCGGATTTTTAAATATTTGGATGAATGAGATTTTTGGCCCGATCGAAAACGAAAAATACACGGAATATGCAAAAGACATAAACAATGCCAGCCTGCATTTAGTCCAAATTATTGACGATATTTTAGATATTTCCAGAATCAAAGCTTGAGAAACTCAGGTTCATTATGAAAACGTAGTCCTGTTTGAAGTCATAACCGAAAGCATTTTTATGCTAAGACAAAGCGCCGAGGAAAAGGGAGTTATACTAAAATATTACTTATTCCCTGAAATGTCGATGTTTCGGACGGACAGGCGAATGCTTATGTAGATCGTGATCTATATTTTAAGCAACTCACTAAAATTTACAGAAAATGAAGGTCGCGCTTCTATAACCGCTAAGCTAGCTGATGTCGGCGCTAAGGTGTTTATGTTTTCCTATACAGGAATTGGTAACCCCGTTGTCTCATTAAAAACGGCCTTAGAACGTTCTAGACAAATCCGCGACAGTTTTCTTATCTCTCATGAAGGAACAGGATTGGGGTTACCATTGGTAAAACGAATGGTCGATCTTCATAATGGCAGTTTGAAGTTAGAAAGTGAAGTTGGCGTAGGGACTTCGGGCATCATTAAATTCCCACAAGAGCTTACAATTTTAGATATGTAATCAGGTACAAAAAGGATATCCAATGAGTGCGAATGGAAAGCCTAAAAAAGCAAAAGCAGTTGGAAACAATCATGTTGCACTTGAACTTGGCAATATAGCAGAAGCGTCAGCATTTTATGGCAACTTCCTTGATTTTGAAATCGAGCGCATAAGAGAGACCGCAGCTTTTATCTATTTCTGTGATCAACTTCTAACTTTTTCCAAAGGTAGAAACCAAATCTCTGACGGGCAACGCCATTTTGGTATTGCTGTTGATGATAAAGAGCTTGCGCGAAGTACACTTGGAGGAATGGGCATCGAATTTTTAGGCGGAAGGTTTCTTGATTTTCTAGATCCGTGGGGCAACTGGGTCGAAATCACCACCTACACCAACATCCAATACACCAAAGCCGATCACTTGCCCAAAGGCATGGACCTCAGCCACCTCAAAAAACCGACGACGCCTTGGCAGAGCTAAAAAAGAAAAACATGGCCCCTTAAAGCCACTACATACTCCGCCTATATTGCCCGCCGGCGTCAAATAGGGCGTCTGTGATTTGACCAAGCGAACAGACGCGAACGGCTTCGATTAGAACTTCAAAGACGTTTTTGTTTTGGGTGGCGGCGGTCTTTAGACGTTCGAGCATTTGTTCAGACTCGGACTCATGGTTGGATTGAAATTCCCGCAAGCGAGTGATTTGACCTTGTTTTTCTTCTTCGCTGGAACGTTGTAGTTGTGGCGTTTCATCGATTTCGTCTTGTTTTGGATTCAAGAACGTATTGACCCCAATGATCGGCAGCGTTCCATCATGTTTCATAGTTTCGTAATGCAGGCTTTCTTCTTGTATGCGGGACCGCTGATAGCCCGTTTCCATAGCACCCAAAACCCCGCCCCGCTCTGATATGCGCTCGAACTCTTGCAATACGGATTCTTCAACCAAATCCGTAAGCTCATCAATAATGAACGCGCCTTGGTTTGGGTTTTCGTTCTTCGATAACCCCCATTCGCGGTTGATTACCAATTGAATAGCCAGCGCCCGGCGCAGGCTATCTTCGGTTGGGGTTGTGAACGCTTCATCGTGGGCGTTTGTGTGCAAGCTGTTGCAGTTATCATATACCGCGATCAAGGCTTGCAGTGTCGTGCGAATATCGTTGAAGTCCATTTCTTGTGCGTGCAAGGACCGCCCCGACGTTTGTATGTGGTATTTAAGTTTTTGGCTGCGGTCATTAGCGCCATATTTTTTCTTCATCGCCACCGCCCAAATGCGCCGGGCAACGCGGCCCATGACGGTGTATTCCGGGTCCATGCCGTTGGAAAAGAAGAACGACAAATTGGGGGCAAAATCATCGATTTTCATGCCGCGCGCCAAATACGCTTCAACGAAGGTGAAGCCGTTTGATAAGGTAAACGCCAATTGGCTGATCGGGTTGGCCCCGGCTTCGGCGATATGGTAGCCAGAGATCGAAACGGAATAGAAATTACGGACTCGGTTATGGACAAAATATTCTTGAATATCAGCCATCATTTTAAGGGCAAATTCGGTCGAGAAGATGCAGGTGTTTTGGCCTTGGTCTTCTTTTAGTATATCAGCTTGAACGGTGCCCCGAACGTTTTCCAAAACCCATGCGCGGGTCGCGTTCGCTTCCGTCTCGGTTAAAGCGCGGCCTTTTTCGTCTGCGTCTTTTGCTAATTTCTGATCAAAAGCTGTATTGATGAACATAGCCAAAATCGTAGGCGCGGGGCCATTAATGGTCATGGAAACCGACGTGGACGGACTGCATAAATCAAACCCATCATATAGTACCTTCATGTCTTCCAACGTCGCGATGCTAACCCCAGAATTTCCAACTTTTCCATAAATATCAGGACGTTCGTGCGGGTCGAACCCATACAAGGTTACGGAATCAAAGGCCGTTGATAGGCGTTTGGCTTCGGAATGCTGGGATAGGTATTTAAAGCGGCTGTTGGTTCTGAACGGATTGCCTTCACCGGCAAACATCCGGGTTGGGTCTTCATTTTCACGTTTGAACGGAAAAACCCCAGCTGTATATGGGAAGTACCCCGGCAGGTTTTCTTTCATCAACCATTTCAACAATTCACCATGATCTTTGTATTTTGGCAAAGCCACACGGGGGATGATGTTCCCGGAAAGCGTTGTGGTTCTTAGGTTCGAGCGAATTTCACGGTCGCGAATTTTGTTCACAAATTCTTCACCCGAATACGCATCAACAACAGCGGGCCAACCGTCAAGCAAGGTATGACTGTTACCGTCTAAGGATGCTTCTTTCGATGTTGCTAAAGTATCCAAATCAGTATTTGTGTTTTCACCCAGCATTGCCTGGCTTGCGCGGAGCTGTTGAATTTCACAGGCCAACTGTGATTGTGATTCTACGGTCGCGTGATATCCCCGAACTACGTCTGAAATTTCGGCTAAATAACGCTGTTTGCCTGGTGGGATTATGGTTGTTCCGGGTTCTGAGGCACGGACCTCAACGGGGGCTAAAGTACTGCTGAATTCTGTGTTCTTTTTGTCTTTAAACTGGCGCAAAAGTTGCTGATACAGCGCTGTAACGCCCAAATCAGCAAAGCGCGATGCGATGGCGCCAAAAACCGGCATGTCGTCTGGGGACTGGTCAAAGGCTGCCCGGTTGCGCTGAACTTGTTTGCGAACATCGCGCAGTGCATCTTTCGCACCTTTGCGGTCCATTTTGTTAATGCAAACGACATCTGCGAAATCTAGCATGTCAATTTTTTCGAGCTGGCTGGCGGCTCCAAACTCAGGTGTCATTACATACAAAGACACATCTGATAGGGGAACAATCGCCGCATCACCCTGCCCGATTCCGGGTGTTTCAATAATGATTAAATCATATCCAGCCGCTTTGCAGGCTATAATCACATCTGGCATTGCAGGCGGAATTTCAGAGCCAGAATCGCGTGTTGCTAATGAGCGCATATAGATGTTGGGTGCAGAGTTTGCATTCATGCGGATGCGATCTCCCAACAACGCGCCACCGGTTTTTTTGCGCGATGGATCAATGGCGATAACGGCAATTTTAGGCTCGTTTGAATAAAGCCGGAAGCGTCTGATGATTTCATCCGTTAAAGATGATTTTCCAGCCCCACCTGTACCGGTAATACCAAGCACTGGGACGTGAGGTTTAGTCGCAGCTTTTTTATTCAAGTCAGCCAATAGATTCGCTGGTAATTTTTTTTGTTCTAAAGCTGTTATGATACGCGCTAAATCGGCCCGGTTGCCGCCGACTAAACCATCAATATTGCTTGGTAAATCAGTGCATAAGTTGCGATCCGCTGTCTCTACCATATGCTGGATCATACCGACTAAGCCCATGGTTTGGCCGTCGCGCGGTGAAAAGATGCGTGCAATGCCATAGGCGTGGAGGTCTGCTATTTCACTACTTACAATAACCCCGCCACCGCCACCAAAGACCTGAATATCAGCGCGCCCGCGTTCTTTCAGCAAATCCATCATGTATTTGAAGTATTCAACATGACCACCTTGATAAGAGCTAACAGCGATCCCGCTGGCGTCTTCTTCAATTGCGGCTGTTACAACGTCTTCAACCGAACGGTTATGACCTAAATGAACAACTTCAGCCCCTAATGACTGCAATATCCGTCGCATAATATTGATCGATGCATCGTGTCCATCGAACAAGCTTGCAGCCGTTATAAAGCGGACTGGATTTTGTTTTACGTATAAGGTGGCACTTGAAGCTATCGGTGTATTACCGTCATCGGGCATAAGAGGCTCCTGAAGGATCAAATAGGAAATTCCAGATCGAGTTTATTTATAATATCTCATAATCAAGGTTTTCAAAAACGCTTAAACTGTAGCTTACGTTAACGTTAACGTAAATACGAGCTTGGGTATATGTACACAATTAGATGTTTAAAATTGAAATGAGTGTTTTGGTTATAGATATGTCTATAATATACTTAGGCATGCTGTATCGGATTTCATTGTCCTTGGAGGATTTATGAGACTTTACCGAATAGCTTGCTGGCTTGTTATTACTATCTTTTGTTCCCCACATCAGGCTTTATCTGAGGATAAGCTTTATGTTGGATATGGATATTGCCAATCCCCCCCCCTTATGCCCCCGTATTATTTCGGAACCGCCAAGCTGCTATTACAGCCACATCGTTTGTGGCCCAACCGTCATCGGCGGCTGTGGTGTATGCGGTATAGGCTGCATCGGCTAAGGGAATTGAAAACCCATTTTGTTCGGCCCATTTGCGCATCAAGTTTAAATCCTTTACGACCCCAGCAATATCAAAGGGGCCCGGGTTTGATGGTTTGGTAGACATTGCTTCAACGATCATTGGTATGCGGGGGGCTGCGACGCTTATGGCACCAGACGAATCGGCCATCATGCTACCAGCCAACTCGGGGTCAACGCCGCCAGCTATGGCCAAAGATAACGCTTCGCCCAAGGCTTCCCAATAGGTCGCAAGGGGCAAGTTGACGGCTAATTTCATCGCCGCACCGGAGCCGATGTCGCCAACCAGCTCAACCCGGCGGCACAAAATTTCTAGAACCGATTTTGCACGCTCGAATTCGCCTTGATTGCCGCCTGCCATGCCCAATAGTTTGCCAGCGCGAGCTGGGGGAACGCTACCGCCTACGGGGCATTCTAAAAAATCAAACCCGGCTTCTCGGGCTATTTGTGCAAGTGCTTTAGCCGCATCCGGCGTCATCGTGCCCATATCGACGATCAAAGCTGATTTTGTTTCAGCCGAAAGCAATCCGTCGGCGCCTTCATAAACCGCTTTTTGCGCCGCATCATCAAACAGCATGCTAATGACAATGTCGCATTTTTCCATAAGTTGAGCGGGTGTTGTTGCTTGTGTGGCGCCCTTCTCAAGCAAAGCGGCAGCTTTGTTTGCTGTTCGGTTCCACACACATACGGATTGTCTCTCCTCCATAAGGCGCTCCGCCATTGCCAAACCCATTCTGCCAGTTCCACAAATGCCAATATTCATTTTTTGTCTCCTTAATCTATTAAAATGGGTTGCGAACAATTCCGCCATCAACCCGCAATGCGGCTCCATTGGTGGCAGCAGATGCAGGGCTACACACATAAGCGATAAGGTTGGCAACTTCTTCTGGTGTTGCGTAGCGCTTAATAAGTGAGGATGGGCGGCGCTCTGAGAAGGTTTTTTCGACAAGAGCTTCAACAGTTGTTCCTTGATCTTGCGCTTTTGCAGTCAATCGAGCAGTTTGCAATTCAACCAGGGTTGGTCCCGGCAATACAGAATTTACCGTAATCGCAGTTCCTGCCGTTAATTCAGCCATGCCCCGCGCGATAGCCAATTGTGCGGCTTTTGAAAACCCGTAATGGATCATTTCAGGGGGTATAAAGACGCCTGATTCAGATGAGACAAAAACAACCCGGCCCCAATCTTTTTTAAGCAAAAGGGGTAAGTAATGACGCGATAAACGAACGCCGCTCATGACGTTAACCGTGAACATCAATTCCCAATCGTCGTCGGAAGTATCTTCAAACGCTTTTGGGTCGTATATGCCCATATTATTGACCAAAATATCAACGTCTGGAACGGCTGCAATCACAGTCTTGCACCCGTCTGCTGTGCCCAAATCAGCTGCGATCCCATGTATTGTTGTATTTGGTACTTTCGAAGTAACGACATCTATCGCTTCATCAACTTTGTCTTGCGAACGGCCATTGATTACAATGTCAGCCCCCATGGATGCCAATTCAACAGCGCTGGCCAAACCAATGCCCCGCGTTGATCCGGTAATAAGTGCGCGTTTCCCTGTAATATCTAAATTCATGATTATGCCTTTGTTTGATTTCTTACCTTATCTAGATACGGAAAAAATTGAGCAATACAAGCCAGATAAAAGGATGGATGTCAGCAATTTATATTTGTATCTGATCGGTTTATCTCCTTCGTAGACATTTGGTAGCAGACCCGTATAATTCGAACATTGGGCATGTTATTCATTAAAAATCACATAAAATTTATAGTCTGGAGATATTAAATCATGAGCAATTCCCTACGTCCTGAAACTTTGGTACTTCACGCTGGACACCGGAAAGACCCGGCAACAAATGCTGTTGCCGTTCCCATTCAAATGACCACAGCGTATCAATTTGATAGTACAGACCATGCTGAAAACCTGTTTGCGCTTAAAGAGCTTGGCAACATTTATTCACGCATAATGAACCCAACGAATGATGTTTTAGAGCAACGAATGGCCGCCCTTGAAGGAGGCGTTGCAGCCTTGGCTGTTGCATCGGGGCAAGCTGCGTCAAACTTTTCGATTTTGAATTTGTGTGCAGCCGGTGACAATTTTGTCTGTTCCACCGATATATACGGGGGAACATGGAACTTATTTGGGAACACTCTTAGAGCTTTAGGCATTGAATGCCGGTTCGTTGATCCATCTGATCCTGAAAACTTCCGCAAAGCGACGGATGACAAAACCCGTTGTTATTATGCTGAAACATTACCTAATCCAAAACTCAACGTATTCCCAATCAAGCAAGTCGCTGATATTGGCCGTTCATTGGGCGTTCCATTGATCATGGATAACACCGCAGCCCCCCTACTGTGCCGCCCGTTTGATCATGGCGCAGCAATTGTTATATATTCAACAACCAAATATATCGGTGGCCATGGAACGTCCATTGGCGGCATTGTTATTGATGGTGGTAATTTTGATTGGGAAGCGGGTGGTGATAAGTTCCCAACTTTAAATCAACCAGACCCAAGTTATCATGGCGCAGTTTGGACCGACGCGGTTAAGCCACTTGGACCGATTGCTTATATATTGCGGATGCGGGTTATTTTGCTTCGTGATATGGGGAGCTCTATGAGCCCAATGAATGCATTTCAGTTCATTCAAGGCTTAGAAACATTGCCACTTCGAATGCGGGCACATTGTGAAAATGCAAATAAAGTCGCAAATTTCTTGAACGCACATGATAAAGTAACCGGTGTCATTTACCCAGGTCTTCAATCTGGAGTATCAAAAGCTAATGCCGATACGCATATGTCCGGTGGATATGGGGGTCTGGTTGGTTTTGAGCTTTCGGAGGGTAAAGCTGCAGGCAAAAAATTCATAGATGGGCTGGAACTGTTATATCACGTTGCCAACATTGGTGATGCGCGTAGCCTTGCCATTCATCCGGCATCAACCACCCATTCACAATTGTCAGCCGAAGATCAATTGGCTTCGGGCGTGACGCCGGGCTATGTGCGTTTGTCGGTTGGCATTGAGCATATTGACGATATAATGGCAGATATTTCTCAAGCACTCGATAAGGCATAAAAGTATGACTGGTTTTCCTGCATGCCCAACGTTTCCCTCAACTCGTATGCGTCGCAATCGGTCCGCCGATTGGTTGCGTCGGATGGTGCAGGAAAACCGTCTTACGACTGATGATCTAATCTGGCCAATCTTTGTTGTTGAAGGATTGGGCAAACGCGAGGCTGTATCATCGATGCCCGGCGTTGAGCGCTTAAGCGTTGATTTGTTGGCTGAAGAAGTTGGCAAGGCACAGGAATTAGGCATTCCTGCGGTAGCCGTATTCCCTTATACACCTGAGGGTTTGAAAACCCCAGACGGATCGGAAGCACTTAATCCTGACAATTTAGTGTGTCGGGGCGTGCGAGAAATTAAAAAACACGTCTCGAACATGGGGGTTTTGTGTGATGTGGCCCTTGATCCGTATAATTCCGATGGGCATGACGGTTTGGTCAAAGATGGCGAGATTTTAAATGATGAAACGGTTGATATTCTATGCCAGCAATCGGTTGTTCAAGCCGATGCCGGATGCGACGTAATCGCCCCATCAGATATGATGGACGGGCGCATTGGTTCTATCCGCAAAGTTTTGGATGATGCAGGCCACCAAAATGTGACGATCATGGCCTATGCAGCGAAATACGCATCGGCCTTCTATGGCCCCTTCCGCGATGCCGTAGGCTCTGGTGGTGTTTTGATGGGCGATAAGAAAACCTATCAAATGGACCCGGGGAATGGCGATGAAGCGATCCGTGAAGTGGCGCTCGATATTGCTGAGGGTGCGGATATGGTGATGGTTAAGCCTGGATTACCCTATATGGATATTATCCACCGGGTTAAAAATGAATTTGGCGTGCCGACGTTTGCGTATAATGTCAGTGGCGAATACGCAATGTTGCGCGCCGCCGCTCAAAATGGCTGGTTAGATTACCCCGCTGCCATGATGGAAATGTTGACCGGGTTCAAACGTGCCGGAGCGGATGGCATTTTAACCTATGCAGCCCGCGATGCGGCTAAGATCTTAAAGTCGGGTTGAGGCAGTTTTAGATATAATATTCTGGAGGAATTTTTATAGTGACATTATTTATCAAGATTGCCACGGGATTGGTTGTCTTGGGCGCCATAACGGCCTCACTGATTGCATATGTGGGTCGTGAACAAGCTCTGACATTGGCTTTTGGGGCCGTAAAACATGAACCCATCGATTTTTCAAAACTTACACTTGGCCCAAAACCCAACCAATTTCTAGTTTGCCGTAATGATCTTTGTAAGGCTAAACCGCATTTAGTAAGCCCCACTTACGATTTTCCGGTTGAAGCGCTGATGAAGCGTTGGGAATTAATGATTTTAAAACAGATCAGAATAGAAAGTGGTCCCATTGATTCGTCGTTAATTCAGTATGATTATATCCAACGAACGGCGCTAATGCGTTATCCCGATAGCATTACGGTGCGGTTTATAGCTTTGGAGGATAACCGCTCAACACTAGTCATTTATAGCCGTTCCCACTATGGAAAAAGTGATCTTGGTGTCAATGAAGCCCGAATTCGTGCATGGCTTTCGGCATTAAGGTGAATCTGAAAAGAAAACACCCCTTATCCTAATCGAATGAAAGGGTGTTTAAATCAGGTGTAACTTGGTATGATTTTGTTATACGTCATACTTTTTATTCAAAAACTTCCATGCCAGCGGTAATACGGCAGTGGCTAAAGCTATTTTTGTGATGTCGCCCAGAATGAACGGTGTTAAGCCCCATTCGATGATTGGTTTATCCCAACCAAATATAAGACCAAGCCAAAGAATGCCCGGAATGTAAATCAACGCATTGCCAATAAACATTGCTGCTGCGGTTTTAAACACATTGCGATCCCAGCCTTTTTCACCCAACCATCCGCAAGTAACTGCAGCGACCAAAAAACCTAACAAATAGCCGCCTGTGCTACCCATCATATATGCTAGCCCAATGCCCTTTTCAGGTGAGCCTGCAAATACGGGTAAGCCCAGCGTGCCTTCTAACAAATAAAGCGCCAATGTTGCACCCGCTAAACGCCATCCAAGTGCCATACTGAGGCCAAGAATAACGAACGTTTGCATGGTCATTGGGACCGGGTAAAAAGGAATTTGTACTTTTGAAGATAAGGCAATAAGCAGGCTTCCCGCAAATGCCAGAACGACAAAGCGAAGTGCGTTTGTCGATTTACCCTCGGGCCAAACCAGATTAGCTATGGTGGGCATTAAGTTGTTTTGTGTCGTCATAATATGTGCCTCTCAAAAGCGTAACAAATTTAGGGTCTAGTCTCTAGTTTTTATTTAATAACAGGACGTGGCTGTGAAGTAAATCCAAGCTGATGGCTTTACCCAGGCCTGTCGTTATTTGAATGAATTGGCTTTCGGGAATCCTTTAAAGGGAGCTTGCCCGGCTTGTGCACGTTTGCCAACCCATTCCCCGATATTGGTTTCCGTTCGAGTGCCGCTTGCGGTTTGCCACGTTAATCCCTCTTCCAGCTTCAACGTATTTATATCAGCTAACCCGCCTTGGCTATAGCGTTGAAGGATAACACCCTGCCCACGGCCCATAGTTGGAAGCTCATCCAATGGGAAGATCAATAGTTTTCGTTTGGTTCCCAATACGGCAAGGTGATCATGGCCTTCTTGGATCATCAGCATGTGAGATGCTTCTTGTTGATCTTTTAAGTTCAAGACTTGTTTGCCGTTCCGCGTTTGGGCAATCAAGCTATCTTCTTCAACAATAAAGCCGCGTCCGGCTTCTGATGCCACAATTGCCCGTCTTCCACCTTTGAAGACAAAAATATCAAGAACATCATGGCCATTGGCGAGATCAATCATTAAGCGCAAGGGTTCGCCATGGCCGCGCCCACCGGGTAATTTATCGCACCCAAGGGTGAAAAACCGGCCATTGGTGGCAAAAATCAATACTTTGTCGGTGGTTTCAGCATGTATCGAGAAACGGTGCTTGTCTCCGTCTTTGAATTTCATGTCTGCCGTATTATCGACATGCCCCTTGACCGCCCTGACCCAATCTTTCTCAGAAAGAATGATCGTAATAGGCTCTTTTTCGATTAAAGATTCAATGGGAACAATAATCGCTGTTGGTACTGAGCCAATGATCGTGCGGCGACGACCTAATTCGGTTTTTTGACCAAATTTCTTTTTGGTTTCCGTGAATTCGTTAGAAATCATCTTCCATTGCGCTTCATTGTCGCCAAGAAGCTTGTTTAAACTCGTTTGCTCAAGGGTTAAGTCATCATGCTCTTTGCGCAGCTCAAGCTCTTCTAATTTGCGCAATTGACGCAAACGCATGTTTAAAATGGCTTCTGCTTGGATATCAGATAGCTCGAACGCCTTCATTAAAGATATTTTTGCATCATCCTCTTCACGAATGATTCGGATAACTTCATCTAGATTTAAAAATGCTATTATAAACCCACCTAGCATTTCCAGGCGGCGCGCAATTTTATCAAGGCGGTGTGATGTTACTCGTACCAAAACGACTTGTCGGTGATCCAAAAACGCTTGCATGGCATCACGTAGGTTCATGACCTTCGGAGTATGATCTGCGCTTAAAACGTTCATATTAAGGCTAAATCTAGATTCGAATTCAGTTTGGCGGAACAAATGCTCCATCAAATGCTCTGCTTCGATGTTTTTACTTCTGGGCTCTAGAACAACCCGCACCAATTCTGTAGATTCGTCACGAATATCAGATAAAAGTGGAAGCTTTTTTGCGATCAGTAATTCAGCAATTTTTTCAATTAAGCGGGATTTTTGAACTTGATAGGGAATTTCTGTAACGACAATTTGATACATGCCGCGACCTAAATCTTCGGTTTCCCATTTTGCCCGCATTCGAAAGCTGCCGCGACCGGTTCTGTATGATTCGATGATTGATTCTTTCGATTCGACTAAGGTCCCACCGGTTGGAAAGTCTGGGCCTTGGACAAACTCGACCAATTTTTCGATGCTTACATTGGGGGTTTTAATCAGATACTTAAACGCATCACACAATTCTCCCACATTATGGGGGGGGATGCTGGTTGCCATGCCAACAGCAATGCCCGCCGCACCATTGGCTAATAAGTTTGGGAAGTTGGAGGGAAGAACGACAGGTTCTGAATCTTCGCCATCATAAGTATCGCGAAAATCGACAGCATCTTGGTCTATACCATCCAATAATGCCCAAGCTACCTCAGTCAGTCGGGCTTCGGTGTATCGCATTGCAGCCGCATTATCGCCATCAATATTACCGAAGTTTCCCTGACCGTCGACTAATGTGTAGCGTTGGGCAAAATCTTGGGCTAAACGGACAAGAGTATCATATACAGCCCCATCGCCATGGGGGTGATATTTACCAATGACGTCACCCACAACACGGGCACATTTTTTAAAACCAGCAGACGGTTCTAACTTTAATTGCCGCATGGCATATAAAAGGCGTCGGTGAACAGGTTTTAAGCCATCACGAACATCGGGCAAAGAGCGCGACGTAATTGTGGATAGCGCGTAAGAAAGATATCTTTCACTAAGGGCATCGGCTAGTCGCGTATCACGTATTTCGCCCACTGCAGCATTATCGGTCATAGCATAATTCCAGCTTCTTAGGATGAGTTTCATACAATATATAGTATATGACCGGAATATCGCGCAAAAAATACATAAAAATAGTTACCTTATTTAATCTGTTATAGGCCTTTAGTAGTGTTGTTTAAAATGGTGCATTATTAAATTTAAATAAAATATATTAGGTATACTTGAAATCACGACGAAGTACTTACAATAAATATGGGGCTGACCCAACTTACACGATTTCGCTGTGATTACTGGCAGTATGAGAAAGAGCCAATTAAGTAAAGCAAAACAAGATTGTCTAATCGAGCATTTAGTAGCTGGAGCTATAGGTTAGTGCGCAGCTGATCTTGTCATTGTGAATCCAAAAACAGCGATTTATTATTTTCATAGATTACACGAAATCATTGCTTATCATCTTGAGCAAGAGGCTGACACGGTTTTCAGCGGAGAGATTCAAATTGATTAAAGTTACTTTGATGGCAAGCGCAAAGGAAAACGCGGCCGAGGTGCAGCAGGAAAAGTCTGGGTGTTAGGCCTTTTAAAGCGCGGAAGTAAGGCTGGATTTCCGAGTGTAAAACGATGATTGACCGTACTCATAAACTCTCGCTCACCAAGCAGGCTAAAGTTTTGGGGATTAGCCGTGGCAGTGTCTATTATAGACCACGACCTGTAACCGACACCGGTCTCGGACTGATGCGCCGGATCGACGAGTTGCATCTGGATTACCCCTTAGCCGGCAGCCGAATGTTAAGAGGATTACTGCTTGTCGAAGGATACAAGGTTAGGCGTTTCCACGTTCGCACCCTGATGAAGCGTATTGGGATTGAGGCGATATACC
>JAPKAX010000287.1 GCA_028825025.1 Rhodospirillales bacterium
GCTGCGGCTCCTGCTGCGGCTCCTGCTGCGGCTCCTGCTGCGGCTCCTGCTGCGGCTCCTGCTGCGGTTGCGGCACCGGTTGCGACCCCAGCTCCGGCAGCGGTTCCTGCCCCCGTTGCAGTGGCAGCTCCGACCAAACCCTTGTCACCTGCTGTCCGTAAATTGGTCGATGATAATAGTTTAGATGCATCCCTGATCATCCCATCAGGTAAAGACGGACGAATGACAAAAGGTGATGTTTTAGCTGCGATTGAAGTAGGCTCAGCTGTTCGTCGTGCAGTGGCAAACCCCTCCGCCGTATCGAAAGCACCATCAGTACCCGCTAACTTACCCCCCCGCCCCGATGACCCCCGTGAAGAACGTGTTCGCATGAGCAAGCTTCGGAAAATCATCTCAGGCCGCTTAAAAGAGGCCCAAAACACGGCTGCTATGTTAACCACATGGAACGAAGTCGATATGGGTGCAGCCATGAATTTACGGGTTGCTTATAAAGACGCATTTGAGAAAAAGCATGGCGTTCGGTTGGGCTTCATGTCCTTTTTTGTCCGCGCCGCTTGTATAGCGCTTAAAGAATTCCCCGCCCTGAATGCCGAAATTTATGGTGACGAGCAAATTTATAAAAATTTCTACAACATTGGCGTTGCAGTCGGCACCCCACAGGGGCTTGTCGTTCCTGTGTTAAAAGATGCTGACGCAATGCGGTTTGCTGAAATTGAAGGCAACATTGCTGACTTTGGCCGCCGCGCGCGTGACGGTAAATTATCCATCGATGAAATGACTGGCGGCACCTTCACCATCACCAATGGTGGTGTATTTGGCTCCCTAAATTCCATGCCGATTCTGAACGTCCCTCAATCGGCAATTTTGGGTATGCACAAAATTCAAAAACGCCCTGTTGCGGTTAATGACGAAGTTGTTATTCGCCCAATGATGTATTTGGCTATGTCCTACGACCACCGCATTGTCGATGGTCGCGAAGCGGTTTCCTTCTTGGTTCGTATTAAAGACCTGATCGAAGACCCGCAACGAATCATGCTAGACGTTTAAATTAAAAGTTTCGATAAAAGGATAATACCATGAGCGTCGTTTATGATCTGGTTGTCATCGGCGGAGGCCCCGGTGGATATGTAGGTGCCATTCGGGCGGCTCAGTTAGGGCTCAAAACAGCAATAGTTGAAGCGCGGGGAGCGTTGGGTGGAACCTGCTTGAACGTTGGCTGTATTCCCTCGAAAGCCTTATTACAATCATCGCATCATTTTGAAGTCGCCGAAAAAGAATTTTCCAGTCACGGCATTAAAACCAACGGCCTTAAACTTGATTTAAAAACCATGCTCGGTCGCAAAGACAAAGTTGTTGTCGACTTAACAAATGGCATCGAATTTTTAATGAAAAAAAACAAGATCGATTACATTGTTGGTTTTGGCGAGATCACGGCCCCCGGCGAAGTTACCGTTAAAGGTGACCAAAAACAGATCTTGAAAACTGAAAATATCATGATCGCAACCGGCTCCGAAGTTGCTCCTTTGCCCGGCATCGAAATTGATGAGAAATTAGTTGTCAGTTCAACAGGTGCGCTGAATCTACCTAAAGTTCCAAAAACTATGGCTGTTATTGGCGCTGGCGTTATTGGGCTTGAGTTGGGTTCTGTTTGGCGACGCTTAGGGGCTGAGGTTACGGTTATTGAGTTTTTGGATGTTGCATTGCCAGGGATGGATGCCGAGATTTCCAAAACCATGGGACGCATACTTAAAAAACAAGGCATGAAACTCAAATTAAAAACCAAAGTTACGGGCGCAAAAATATCTAAAACCAACGTGACCTTAACAATGGAACCCCGCGATGGTGGTAAAGTCGACACGCTAAAAGCGGATGTGGTATTAGTCGCTATTGGTCGCCGCCCATTCACCGATAAACTGGGCCTTGATAAAGTTGGCGTTAAGATTGATGAGCGCGGCTTTATTCCGGTTGACGAAGATTACCAAACCAACGTTGAAGGCATTTATGCGGTTGGTGATGTTATTGGTGGTGCGATGTTAGCCCACAAAGCCGAAGACGAAGGTTCTGTTTGTGCTGAAATTATTTCCGGACAAACGGGCCACATCGATTACAATTTAATCACCGGCATTGTCTACACCCACCCAGAAGTCGCTAGTGTTGGTAAAAACGAAGAGCAGCTTAAAGAAGCTGGTATCGAATACACTGTTGGCAAGTTTCCATTCTCGGCCAATTCACGGGCGCGGACGAATGCGGATTCAGAAGGATTTGTTAAAATTCTGGCTGATAAAAAAACCGATGCCTTATTGGGATGTCACATTATTGGCCCCCAAGCCGGTGATTTAATTCAAGAAATGGTGGTCGCTATGGAATTAAGCGCGAGTGCTGAAGACGTGGCCCGGATTTGCCATGGGCACCCGGGGCTTTCAGAGGCCGTAAAGGAAGCGGCTTTAGGCGCTGGTGGGCGCGCTCTCCATATTTAAGGAAGCGCTCTCATAAGTGCTGTAGGCATGTAAAAACTGACACCCAAACAGCTTGTTTTCATGGTCTGTATCGCTGGACTTTTCAGCATGCTCGGCGCTGTCACCTTCCCTGCATTGTTGCCCCAATTAATCGAAGCATGGGAATTATCAAATACAGATGCAGGCTGGTTGAACGGCATTTACTAAGGGGAATACCTGCTTGCGGTTCCTCTATTGGTTACGATGACCGACCACTGGGCTCCACGTAAAATCTATTTTTTTAGCCTTTTCTTAACGGCCCTATCGAGCTTAGGTTTTGCTTATGAGGTTGGTGGATTTTAGTCGGCAATGGTTTTTAGAACCTTAGGCGGAATTGGTTTCGCCGGATCGTTCATGCCCGGGCTGAAGTTATTAACCGATCATTTAGACCACATAAGCCCCGCATCAGATAACAGTCGCGCAGTTGCTTTCTCCACCTCAAGCTTTGGTATCGGTAGAGCTATTTCCTATTTTTTCGCTGTGAAATAGCCAACGGTTGGGATTGGCAAACGGCTTTTCTGGTATCTGTCATTGGGCCCTTTATTGCTATTGCCATCGCTCAGGTTTTCTTACCCACCAAAGATCCTCGCCCTCACAAAGCGCCCGCCACTCACCCTTTTGATTTCAGGCCTGTACTCAAAAACAAACCGGCGATGGCCTATGTGTTTTCATATACCGTTCATAATTTCAAGCTGTTTGCGTATCGATCTTGGCTGGTTGCTTTCATGGCCTATTCAGCATCAACACAACCGGGCCGGAGCCTATTGTTTTCAGCAACCGCTTGGGCCGCAATCGCCAACATATTTGTCCTTCCCGTTAGCGTTCTGGGCAATGAGCTATCGCGGCGTATCGGCAGGCACAAAGCGATCACGATCATCATTTGGAAATCAGCGCTGTTTAGATGCTTGTTTAGGTTTGCGGCTGAATTGCCATTCATTGTTGTTGCTGTTCTTTTGGTACTTTTATGGAATTACCATTGCAGAATTTTCATCAATTACAACCGGAATGGTCAGGGTGGCATCTGCGGGATA
>JAPKAX010000288.1 GCA_028825025.1 Rhodospirillales bacterium
AATCCACAACCGTTGGCAGTAGCAACCAATCAGCTAGATTCTTTAGCTCGACGCCAATATAAAGAAATTGTTGTCGCGTTCAGGAACCTTACAAATGAAATATCCATACTGGCTTGTCGCTGTAACACTTATCTTATCACTCTCGCTGATTGGTGTTGGTGCCAGCGCCGATGGTGTTTTTACTCTTGAGTCTGACGGATTACTAACTATCCCACCAGAAAATCTGGAATTTCTTGAAGGGCTTGACGAAACAACGCCTTTTGAAAAGCTGCAATCGGCGGAGTGGTCGCCCGCACTGGTTAATGACCAGTCCTTTGTGGATGGCTACTGGGTGAAAGTCAAAGTTCTGAACAAGCGCAAAACCGAGGCGATCGGTTTAAATCATAATTGGAATAAGGAAAAAAAGATTTTCACCTCGAATAGTAGAGGGTTAACTGAGTACGAGTATTGGAAACTTGGGGCACAGAGTTGGATTGGAGACGGCCGGATTCTTAGTCAATACAGATTAGCCATGCCTGTCGGTGAAGTCACAACAGTATATAATTTTTTCCGTAGCAAGCCTTTTGACAGATTTATGAGCCGAGTAAGTGGTCTTGATAGAATGACAGTCGGTCTTTGGGAAGATATCCAACTAAGGGAATTTTTCCGCTTTGCAGGCAATGTTGCATTTATTGCCATTTCTGTTTCTTTTGGGCTTTACTATTTTTTCATCTACCTTGTAACTCGAGGTAATTATTTGTGGCTCTCTTTGAGCCTTTTTCAAGCTGCAATTATTATATGTTTTAACGACTCAAACGCTCTTTTGTTAAATGTTCACCTCTGGGTTACGAGCAGTGAATTCGTGTTAGTTTTGCGCTCATTATTATTCATATTCCTTCTCCAATTCTTTCGAAAATCACTTTCTCTTAATGACTTATCTCCGCGGATAGATAAAGTTTTTCTATCAGGAATTTTATTCTACGTGTTCATGGTTGTTTTGAACCTTTATTCGACCATGTCCTTCCCCGGGCCTCTTTACCTTGATCTTATTGCACATCCTCCGGATCGGGCGGGTCCGGGTCTAGTTAAGCTGCAATATCTAGTTCTACCATTTATTGTTCTATTATTTACTTCAGCGATACTGTCCTTCCTTGCATGGCGGCGTGGTAGTTCTTATGCAAAATATCTCTGTATTTCTTTTATGCTACCGCTCATGACCGTTCCTGTAGGCCTTATGACAATTTTGTTGTACGGCTTTACTTGGTTCACGATGCTAATTGTCACCTCGGTTGGAGGACTTTTGTTTCTGGCAATGTTCATCACCTTTGGTTTTGCCGTAGCACAACAATTGAATGATCTTAAATCTCTGGCGATACAGCAACAAGTCCGCGTAACTGAGGCCTATCAACGGTTTGTACCACCCCAACTTGTTACAGCTCTTGGTAAAAACAGTATTCTAGATGTACAGCTTGGAGACCAAGTTGAAGTTGAAAGAAGCATATTATTTTCCGATATTCGCTCGTTTACCACAATTTCAGAAAATATGACTCCGCAACAAACCTTTGCTTTCGTCAATGATTACCTCGGCCGCATGGGCCCCCTCGTCCGCAGTCATTCTGGATATATTGATAAGTTCATGGGCGATGGCGTGATGGCCTTATTTGACCGATCCGCAAGTGATGCGGTGAACGCCGCCGTGAAAATGCAACATGAGTTGATTGAATATAACCGTACCGCCACCAGTGTCGGACAACCACTAATTTACATCGGCGTTGGCGTGAACACTGGGAAAATGATGTTGGGCACGTTAGGCGAAGCCGGCCGGATGGAGGGGTCCGTCATCAGTGATGCGGTAAATCTGGCAGCGCGTCTCGAGGGGCTTACCAAATTATATCAAACCGGGGTTTTAATCTCGGGAGAGACCTATCTGGCGCTTAATAAAGAAACTTTCAGCGCGCGTTTGATTGATCGGGTAGCTGTGAAAGGCAAGCAGAAATCTGTAATGGTTTACGAGATATTTGACGCTGATTCTGATGAAATAAGAACGTTAAAGCAAAGTGATCTGCAAAATTTCAATGAGGGTTTTGAGCTTTATCAAACACAAAATATCAAGAAAGCACACGGTCTATTTGAAAGTATTGTGGTAAATAACCCCGAGGATGGCGTAGCCAAGCTTTATTTAGACCGCTGCACGAAATTACTCGAAACTGGCTGGAATTCGGAAATTTGGGATGGTATTTACCGTCCTCAGGTCAAATGATCATATCATTACAGGGCACTCTATTCCTATGAAACACCAGTATCGCAAAATAGTCTTAGTCACAGTAAGCCTTATAGCATTACTAGGACTAGGTATCCTAACAATAGATTTTGATCAGTTTGGTGCGATACCGAGCGGCCAGGATTTGACACGTGTGCGCAAGTCGGAAAATTATGATTTGCAGCAAGATATGTTTGTGAACCAAGAGAAGGGCTTGATGGCACGGATGCGTGAAGAGGGCAGCTTTTGGTCAAATCCACAAAAAAACCTGAAAAACAACTTTTTTCTGACCTCAAACCAAACGCGGCCAGATCAGCCCCTGCCTGAAGATAACTCGGCCGTACCGCCTAATTTCAATGCAACTTTGGACACGATAAAATTTGCGTGGTTAGGGCATTCGACAATTTTGTTATCGATGCAAGGCAAGACCATCCTGATTGATCCTGTTTTTCAGTCATCAGCGGCCCCAGTAAGTTGGATGATCAAACGGTTTCAACCAACAGTTTTAGACATCAATGCATTGCCAGAAATTGACTATATTTTGATTTCACACGATCATTATGACCATCTTGAAATGGCAACGATCCAATATTTTCGCGACGCCGATATCAAATTTATTGTCCCGCTTGGTGTTTCGTCACACTTGAAAAAATGGGGTGTTTTGCCAGATAAGATCGTCGAATTGGATTGGTGGCAAACAACAAGAATTGGCGAGCTTGAATTTATCTGCACCCCAGCAAAACACTATTCGGGCAGAAAAGGAATGACTGAAATTCAAAAATCGCTCTGGGCCTCATGGGTAGTTAAATCCGACGATAAAAGCGTGTATTTTAGTGGTGATTCTGGCTATGGTGATCATTACAAAAAGATCGGCGATCGCCATGGACCGATTGATCTGGTATTTATGGACAGCGGCCAATACAATACGCGCTGGCAAGGTGTTCACAACATGCCAAAGCAAGCAGTGAAAGCGTTTCGCGACATCAAGGGCAAACATTTAGTCCCTGTACATTGGGGAATGTTCAGCCTTGCCATGCATGACTGGTTTGAACCCCCAGCGGAAATTTATAAAATGGCCATTGCAGAAAACTTGTCAGTTATTCTTCCGGTACTGGGCCAACGCGTTGATTTGAAAAACCTGCCTTTACTTGAAAAATGGTGGGAATCTGACCTACAAAAATAGCCTGTCAAGAAAACGAAAATAGTGGTCCTTTCGTGCTCTCTTTAGTTTTGACAGATTTTCTGAATGTGAAACAGTGTCGTTACCGAACA
>JAPKAX010000045.1 GCA_028825025.1 Rhodospirillales bacterium
CAAAGCTCTATAAGCCATGCCTAGTGCTTGGAAGCTACGTTCAGCAATAATACCTTTTACACCACCCTCAATAATCTTCCGGGGTGAGTTCTTAATCCGCTTAAGGAAATTGCTCTCATCTTCCTTAGCGGCAAATGCTTGTTCCATAATGGACTGAACTTAGTGCTCATCATCAACAAGTTGAAGGCCAAGTTCCATCATTGTAGCATCTTTTGGGTCTACAGCGGTAATTTCAGCGGCTGAATAGCCAAGCGTTTCAGACATGATACGCGATGTAATACCGGCGGCGCGGAATGCCCCAGCAAGATTTGGCTTTCGCCTTTGTGTTCTGGTATTTTAAAGTCTGGTGGGCCTCCTTATGCCTCCATTTCATGGATTTCCCAAAAGCGTTCAATAAGTTCTTGCTCAAAATTGAAAGTGCTTTAACGAACGTTAGGTTTAACGGAACTAAAATATAAACAAGGGGTCTTTTTTTGTGGCTATGGAATGAAGGAACTTGAACTTGGGCAAAACTAAATACTCTTCACTAAGGGCGACCTTGGAGTCTCAGCATATATTGTTAAATCTGAGATTGTGGCAGTGTTCATAGAAAGCAATAGTGAAAAGAAGTTATTGGGTAAAATCACTACTGGTGGAATTATAGGAGAAATGACCCTCATTGATCACCGTCGCCTTATGACCTTCGCTGCGGCAATAAAGGACACTGTGGTGATGGTTGTAACGGCAGCTATACTTCAAGAAAAACTGAGCAACACCGATCCTTTTATCCACGCTCTACTCAAAATAATGATTGAGCAAATTAGCAAACTATAACTCTTGTGTCTTTATCTAAATTCCCCGTCACCACGCGATCCTCTAGTCTGGGTTGAACTCCACTATCCCATCTTTGAGACAAAAAGCCTGATCCAGAACTGGCTGCCATTTCAATCTATGGAACTATTGCTGCACGCAGAACAGAGCGATCGGTCGCGCGGGAAAAAGCTTCGTCCAACTGGTCGAGGGAGAACGTGGAATCCACTATTTCCCGAAAAGGAAACCGCTCGCGGTTCGCCATGACAAAATCTAAAGCCTGGATCAGTTGCCGGGGGTGATAGTTATGAACGCCTTTCAAGGTGATCATCTTACGCAAGATCTCGTTACCGTCGATGGTCAGGTTGGCATTCGGATTGACCAATCCAGCAATGATGTATCGACCGCCAGTCCGGAGCATCTTGATTCCTGTTTTGATGGCATCAGGTTGACCGCAAACTTCAATACAGACATCAGCTCCATCAGGTGGGCAGACCGCACGCACTTTAGCAATCAAGTCGCCCTCTGACCAAGCACTTACATCGAAAGTCGCATCTGCACCGAATTTTTCAGCAATGGCCAATCGATTGGCAACGGCATCGAGACCGATCACACGTCGTGCACCACGTGCCTTTGCAATGGCACAACCGTAAAGCCCTAGCAGCCCTAGACCTTGAACGACAACCGTATCACCCATGTTGATTTGTGCAGCTTCTGTTACCGAGATCATTGTTGCGACACCACAATTCAGCGGTGTTGCCTCTTCGTCCGTGATCTCATCGGGCAGGTTTAAGATTCCCGTGCCAGGCAGGATGTAACAATATTCAGCGAACCCACCCAAAAAATGGGGATCTTTTGTGGCTAAATCATGGCCATATTTGCGCACACCGACTGACTTCTGTGGGAGGTCATGAACGTCTCGATAATAGGATTCACCTTCATGAAAAAACTCAGTCCAGGTGACCCTTTTGCCGATGACTAACGGATCACCCCGCATATCGTGGGTCATGTTCTGTCCCAATTGCTCGATAATGCCGACGATCTCGTGACCTAGAATACCAGGACAAGGATTGGGGCGATGGCCTTGGTATGAATGAATGTCCGAGCGGCAGATGGTCGACATCGTGATCCTTACCAAGACCTCATCGACGTATACATCACGGACCGGAAATTCTCGAATTTTAAACGGTTCATTGGGCGCATCGTAGACCGCTGCGCGGCCAATTTTCGTCATTATAGAAAACTCCTCCTGAAAAAGTGTGACTAGTTAGCCTCTTCGGGCATATATGTTTTCGACTAAATCAATAACCTTACCTCTGTGATCGAATGTTATGTTGAAGCGCTCATAGTAATATTCACGCGGCATCATTTCATCGCCGGTTGACTGCATGTGGTCTTGCATGAGGGCCTCCAAATGCTCACGAGTGGTCTTGTGGGTTTCGTCATAGATGAGATTTTGCAGTTGATAAGGATCTTCAACGTTATCATACAATAACCAAGGTTCATCTATGGTGCGGACATAAGTGTATCGGTCTGTAATGACACCGCGGTATTCCAGCCTTTTTCCTTTATAATCGGGGTATTGGTCATGACCCCGTTTGTCGCCAATGCTGAACGGACACGGGTTCATAATCAAGACAGATTCCGGTGGGGCTATGTTTTCTCCGCGTAAAACAGGTGACAAGTCGGCACCTTCGACGGTGTTGGGAATAGGTACGCCCGCAAGACCAAGAAGGGTTGGCATAATGTCGATCACACTTATCGGCGTCTGCAGCCTGTCTCCTTTTGCAACAACGTTAGGATAGCGAATAGCGAATGGCACTTTAATCGCCTCGCTCCACGGCCATTGTTTTTTATAGACTCCGTGTGAACCATGCATATCACCATGATCAGACGAGAAGACGATGATCGTATCATCATCAAGACCCATCTCAGCAATTACGTCGATCAGGCGTTGGAATTGATCATCAAGAAAAGTTGTCTGTGCATAGTAGCCCCAGAGGTCTTCGCGGGGGACATCCGGACAGTTTGGACGGCCTTCGATGGCGTCTGGATCGTACTGGTCCAGATATTCTTCAGGTACTAACCGGTAGGGATGATGGGGCGGACCCCACGAAAGGAAGAGGCAGAATGGGTTCTCACTCTCGCGCTCTCGTAGATAATCGATGGTATGGGTGGTTTGCGCCTCAGCGTCCCAGCCGGGCCAGATTTTCATATCACCATCATTGTTGGTGTAGAAGGAGCGGTTATAATTATGTTCAAAATTAGCCCCCATCCAGTACTCAAACCCTTGGCGACGTGGACCCGGCGGCACTGGCGCCGGACGATCTGGGCCATCGAGATGCCATTTTCCAATATAGGCCGTATCGTAGCCAGCGGCCTTGAAACAATGCGCGATACTGACTTCATTGGTTTTGAGCGGGATGTCGTTGATAACCAGACCAGTCGATGTTGGTGTCCGCCCCGTAATCAATGAGCCCCTGTAAGGACCACATACCGGCAGCATCGAGATCGCATTATGGAAGATTGTACCACTGTTCGCAAAGGCATCGATGTTTGGAGTTTTAACGGGCTCTTCACCAGCATACCCTACAGAACTGGCACGTAATTGATCTGCCAGGATGACTAATACATTTGGTTTGGATTGCTTCATTGGTGGTTCTCTATCCTTTAGTTTTCAAATATACCGGGCTGCTCCAAGCCCTGTGGAAATCTGTTTGCACAACCCGCACCCAATAGGCCTGTTCACCATTGCCGGAGGCGTCGTCGATGCAATCGAAATTAACGTCGCAGGTGTTGCCTTCGGTATGCAATGTACTGGCCGTGACATATTGCTCAAGGCCACCGAAGTCCCAGCGAAGATTACCAGCGCGAGATTCGCCTACGGTAAAGGTCACATTAGCGGGCCCTGCAGCAAAGGTGATGATGGCGTCATCAGGTGCGTCTACATCAAGCAGGACGCCTTCTTCTTGCCCCGATGTCACCGATCTCCAGCGCACGTGCTGCTCGTTCCAATCATCAATTCCGTATTTTGCCGTGTATATATTAAGCGGGGTCGCACCATCGATACGGCCTCCCGCCATCTCAAGACCGCCATCCCATTTCATAAACCGGCCCCGGTCTTGATGCGTTGCGCCGGACCATATTATCTTGATCCGGTTGGGGTTACGGGTTTCCGGGTTCGGCTCGAAACGCGTCAGTTCCTGGCTGCGGTTGAACAGTGCAATATATTCAATAGGCGCTGTCCCATGAACAGAGCCCTTGATGCTGACCGGACCCGACGTCGTCGCTATGTCGCCCATACGATGACCATTGGCGGTGATATCAAGATAAAGTCTGGCACCTGTGGTGCCGTAACAATGGCGCGCCATCATTCCGTCATAGATACCCTGACGACTATGTTCAGTTGCGCTGACAGCGCCAAGGCCACCCAATACCGTCATCTCTGGTGTCGATGGGTAGGCAAGGCCAGGCCGGCAGGTGTGATCATCACTGGCACCGACAACACCGACCTTGACACCAGCAGCAAGAAATTCATGCAGTCGCCATTCGAACACACCATGGTTTGAGCAAATTTCAAACACCGGTTCAAGCTCGGGATCCTGGGCTTCAAAATCGGAACGCCGACCGCCGATGTGAGGTACCATGATGACCTTTTTTCCCGTCTCGGAAATGTATTTACGTATCCGGGCTTGCAGATCACGAGCATGAACAGCTTCAGTCTGACCAGCACCCTCGGCTACTTCTTCTGGCCAAAGTTGCCAGTGACTGCTTCGGAATATGGGGCCTTCATCATCAAGAAATAGAACGTTTCGGTCTCCCCCGGTACCGGTCGGTCCGGACCACTCCCAGCCGAAGAAAGCGGCAAATCGGCCGGGCTGATTGTGTTTTAGGGCGGCCTTGCGAACTTCTTCAAGATCATCGTCGGACAGGATAAAGTCGTTGCCTTGATGCGTTGTAAAATCGATAGCCGCACAGTCGCGTGCGTACGCGAAGTATTCGTCCGGCGTGCCTACCCCGACAGTGGATGCCGTCTGGGCCTGAGTATCGCCCCAACATATTAACTCATCTGCATTGTTGCCAACGACAATTGGGTTCGAAGTTGCCAATACGATTTCACCGTCTTTTAAGTCTAATCGACGAACACCTTCACCCTCCAGGATGATCCCTTCGAGCCATGTGGCGCGTCCCGTTGATTGGGAAAGGTTAAGTTCGACAATAGGATCGGCATCCAATGTAAGGCCGTCAGCATCAAGTGGTGTTGGGTTTCCAAATTTGTCGTTACCGCGCACCTGAACGCGGAACGGTTTGCCTGCCTGAACCAGTGTCGGGGCGACGACACTATAATATTCTGAAGGCCCTGTGAGAATGCTGAAATTAGGCGATATACAATAAACACGTTTGTATTCGCCAGAGCTAAGAGGGTCCAAAAACACCGCGAAGTCACTAGAACTCTCTGGAAAGGACTGCACACCCAGGCCGCGCGATCCCCCCGATGTATCGCCGAGCACAACAGTAATTGTATCACCAGGATATAGTGGTCCTCCAGCGAGGCGAACAACTGTAACACCGTTAAATGGCCGCTTGTGACCACGATGATCAAAGTAAGTATCGAAATGTGATCCGTCACGCGAGCAGGTCACGGTTGCGTAATTATCTGCGGCTGGATCGCCAAATTGCGGATGACCAAAGTCCGCCTGACGACGCGTGCCAATCTTTAATCCGCCTCCAACATCCATTGCATATGTTCCGACTGTGAAGGTCAGTGTCCATGTTGAAAAGCTGCCAACAATCACATCACTGGTCGGCGAGATCGTTATCGCACCCCAAGTTTCAACAGTTGACGGATCGTTGTTGCGTTCGGTAATTTTACCCATGACTACTTGTTCTCGATTGAATGTTCAGGTGAGTGATTTTATCGCGTCCCGCCCACCACCCAGCTTATCCGTGAGGAAGCTGAGTGACTCTGGGAGATGAGATGCCAAGTGAAAGACACCCATGGTAAATTACGAACGTTACTGGACGAGAATGTCGAGGTCCGTTGCCATCTGTCTGTAGCGTTTAAAGTCACTTGCTATGAGTTTCGAAAATTCTTCGGGACCCATGTAACGTGGCATATCACCGACGGCCTTGACCATTTTCTTCCAGCCTTTACGCGCCATCGTATCCTGGACCGCCTTGGCCCATTGGTCGACAATCGCTTTCGGTAGGTCCTTTGGTCCAATCACACCACGCCAGCCAAAGATATCAACGTTTGGATATCCCAGTTCCGCGTAAGTTGGCACATTGGGGAAGGATTTTAGGCGCTCTTTGGTAGTCACAGCGAGGGCGCGGACTTTCCCACTTTTAATGAAATCAATCGCGGAAACAAGATTGGTTTGATGGAAATTGGCCTCGCCTCGAAGCAATCCTGCCATCGACTTACTACCGCCCTTGTAAGGAATGGCAATGGCTGAATCGTTAGCGATTCCTGCAGTCTTTAAGAGAAGATGAATACCAAAGTAGTGGATCGAGCCGGCACCAGCATGCGAGAACTTAAGTTTGCCGGGATTTGCTTTGATCGCCCTCAACAGATCCTTGAGGTTTTTATAGGGAGAATCGGCCTTAACGACCAACACATTCGGGTTCATTTGTGTCATCGCGATAGGCGTATAATCGTCAGGCGTATACCCAGCAGATGTGTTCATCGCTGGAAACAAAACATGGCCACCGATCATACCTTCCATGAGGAGATATCCGTCGGGTTTTGCTTTAAGAGCAAAATTAATACCAATCCCTCCAGATCCTCCTTTTTTATTAACGACGATAATCGGCTGACCGATATGTTCTTGGATATTGATCGCCATAATTCGAGCTGCTGTATCCGTGGAACCGCCAGCCCCAGATGCGACAACCAATTTGATCGGTTTGTCAGGATAGTCTGCAGCGCTGACCGGTGCGGCGAGGATTGCAGCGATTGCCGCAACGGTTACGCCCAGTAGTTCTTGTTTTAGTAATTTCCTCATAGTGTCCTCCTGTTAAAGATTAAGTGTTTTACTACGAACTCGTCACGGATGTTCACTCCGCTTTAATCGCTAATAATTTTTGCGGCCTTCGTCCCCTTGAGACGCCAATGTAAATAAACGGATGCCCCTGCGCTTAAAGCTGCTAGAGCGAGAAAACTGACGGAAATCGCGCTGTTTACAAAAATATCTAAAGAGCCGCTGGAAATAATGAGGGACTTTCTTAACTCGTTTTCAAACAGCGGGCCAAGAATAAAGGCAATGGCGAAGGGTGCCGCTGGAATTTTTTGTGTTCGCATTAAAAACCCGAAGAAGCCGACGCCGTACATTGCCAAAACATCTACCATTGTCCCCCGTACGGCATAGGTTCCATAAGTCGCTAAGATCAGGACTACAGGAAATAAAATCTGGGTTGGCATCCGGACCACCCATTTTGCCATGCTGATGACGCCAGTGCCAACGATGAGGAGAAATATCAAAGCGACAAATAATAACAGAAATACGCTGTAGACAAAATCAGGAGAAGACTCGAAAAGCATAGGGCCGGGGCTGAGGCCATGTATAACCAGAGCCCCCATCAATACGGCAGTCGTAGTATCGCCAGGTATCCCAAGGCTCATCATGGGTACTAGAGCTGGTCCACAAACCGAATTATTACCAGCTTCGGCTCCGGCGACCCCCTCTAGTGAGCCGTTGCCAAACTCCTCGGGCTTCTTGGAGAAGCGTTGCGCCAAAAAATACCCAAGAAATGCTGCCGGGCTGCCGCCAAGTCCGGGCAGCGCGCCGAGAAGAGATCCTCCCGCACAGGACCGTAAGTAAATGGGCCAAAAACTCAAAAATTTACGAAACGAAATACCTGGCCCCATATCACCAACACTAACCGAGTCACGTGACTTATAGGCCTCGACACCACGGACGATGATTTCCGGGATCGTGAACAAGCCGACCAACAAGGTCAGGATGTGCATACCAGCCTGAAAATCAGAAACCCCAAATGTAAAACGGCTGGATCCATGGATCGGGTCTTGCCCAATTGTCGCAACGAGAAAACCAAAACTTGCGGCGATTAGACCTTTTAATAAAGAATCCCCTGACACCCCGGCAATGATAGTTATGGCAAAGACGATCACAGCGAATACTTCAGCTGCACCAAATTCTAGCGCAAAAGTGGCAACAATGGGAAAGATAACCAGCGCCACAACAGTAGACAAAATGCCGGCCGTGAAGGAAGCGTAAAGTGCCATTTCGAGTGCTTGGCGAGCCTTGCCCTGACGGGCCAGCGGGTAACCATCAATGACAGTTGCAGCGGCGTTCGGTGTTCCCGGTGTTGCAATCATGATCGCCGTCACCGAGCCACCGTAGATGGCCGTCACATAGATACCCAACAACAAAGCTATTGCTGATTGCGGATCCATAAAGAACGTGAGGGGCAAGGCGATGACAACGGCCATAATACCTGTCAAACCTGGTGTCACGCCAACAAACATTCCCCAAATAACACCGGCGAAACAGGATGCAATAACATTCCAGTGAAGAATAAGTTTGAGACTTTGTAGGAGAACGTCAAAATTGATCATGGTGCCCTCTATGCCATCCAAATCGTAAAATGATGAGACGATTCCAACCATTCCATGATTCCTAACCACGGCGTTGGGAACAGGACATGGGCGATCTTCTCAAAGAAATACCAAAGTAATATTGGCAAAACTATTGCGATCGTGCCGATAACCCAAGGTCGGCGTTCACCAAAATAATAAGTTAATGCGGTTACACCCAGCGCCGCCCCCAGTGTCATGCCGAATATATAAATAGCGGTGATGTAGCCGACGCAAATCAATGCCGTGCCACCAGCCAGCACCCAATCCATGTTACGGGCACGCCCTTGAGCTGGTTGACGCAAATAGTCGGAAAGACTTTGAATAAAATAAATAACACTCAGGCCAGTGAGCAATAGAAACAATACATTTGGTAAAAATGCTGGGGAGTTGGCGGTCCCCGCAACTTTGGACGGTACATAAACAGCTGCAGGAACAATCAAATAGTAACCAGCAAGACCCACTAACAGGCAAAGAACAGCTGCAACAACATCGCCACGCCGAGTTGGCGTTTCCAATTCGACGGTTGGCATCGGGCTCGGCAGTTCGCTAGTCACGCTAAATAGCCTCCGTTAGGAATCTTAACAGACCTATATCTAAGCACCATCATTATACACTATAAGCGATAATGTATTATAATTATACACTATGAGCGATTATACATTATAGGAAAAATATATATTATCTATGCTTATCATTTGTTTTTCCTATAAAAATTAATCAGCTCAATTATTGGGGATCCACAAAGATAAGCCGGACGAAAGGGCCGGGGTGAAAGAGCTGTCCCGGCCTCTTGCCGCCATGGATTGTTGACCTGTATACAGATCAGTCAAAACTCCTGTTTTGGCATCTATAATCGTAGTTGACGATGTTTCGTCACGAACAAGTTCAACACAGCGCCCTAAAGCATCGATCAAAGAAACATTAACCTCATCTTCACCTGGCAAATATGTGTGACCTTGCGCGAGGGCACCAACCAAATTCCGGACAATATTAAACGCCGGTCTCGGGTTATAAAATCGGTCCACAATACCATGGCGTCGATAGTATCCACGGTCGACATCGGCAAATGTGTCGACGTAGACATGGACATCTTCATAGGCCCACGTGACAGCAAGAGCTTCGGCAACACGTGCAGCAGCCCAGTCATCATCCGTTTGCTTCAATCCCGGCGCACCAATGGTCATGCGAACATGCAGTGATGCCTTCAAGCCATGCGGCTGGCAAACATTGATAGCGGCGCGGGCTGTCTGCCATGGCGACATTAAACCTTCAGTACGAAAAACAAGACCCTCGACACCACCCAATTCGGCCACTCTTGCTATATGATCTGTATCTTCCGAGGTATACCCGTGCACAATCATATGGTGGTACGTTCCGCTTGCTTTTTCCTGATCCTCTTTGGTGCGTATTCTCGACAAGTAAAGCGCGACACCCGCTCTTTTAAGTGTTTCCCGGGTGGTCATGACGACCTCTGGCAGGTTCTCAGTAATATCGCAGATTTCCCAAATATCTATGAGACCCTTCGCAGCACTCACGGCATCCAGAAGGCGTTGGTCTGGCACACCAAACGAAAACAAGGTAAATTGAAAACCTTGGCATGCGCAATCATCTAGACGCTTGCGATGGCCCGGGTCAAAGAGATCACTAACAGGAATACGCACGCGTTTAACACCAGTTTCAATCAATGCCATTAGGGCATAATCATTTCGTATTCGCTTTCGATCAAATTCGTCAAGCGATCCGGAGGGGGGGATCTCAACGATCTCAAGCCAATTTTGGCGCATATCAAACCCAAAACGTGTATTCGGGTTTTGCAAAGGGTGAAGCGGTGTCACTTTATTGGTAGGCTCGTCATCTGTGGCACCCAGTTCCGTGAACCCACCGAAGGTTCTCACCCATTGGCAAAAGTGCCCGTTTTCATGAACATGAACAAGAAAATATCCGAGCTTGGCAAGATCACTTCGCCCACCTTCCGTTCCGGGCAACGGCGTTGCCCGATACATCTCAGAATAATCCTGACGAACAAAGGCGGTCGACGGTAGCGCGTAACAATCTGTGACGCTAAATCTGTTGTACCAAAAATTATGGACATGGCCGGAAAACTGAGCCTCAGCCTCATAACGCTCCATTAAACCCAATAACCAAGATCGACCCGGTTCGGCAATATTATCAAAATGCTCGTCTTCATCCGGGGTCGTGAGGAACAACGGGTAGTGCATGTGTACAAAAATCCGCTGACCACTCTCAGAAGCATTAGCCATTTCAGCCTCCAACCAGGCTTTCTGCTCGGCTTCTGCGACTAGCCCAGAGTTCAAAATTTGTGAATCTATGATAAAAAACCGACAACCCTGACTTTCAATACTTTGGTAATTGACCCCGAATGTTTTGGTCCAAAGCGCAATGTACTCATCGCATGCCACCGCTCCCGGGCTCCAGGAAATAGGTTTGTCGCCAATGTCATGATTGCCCGGCACGAGATAAAGGGGGTGACGTAATTCAGCCACTTGTTCATGAAAACACTTGGCAGCTTGTGTGTAGAGGTCCGGCACAGCCGGCACAGGGTGAACGATATCACCTAGATGAACTACTAAGGCAAGATCTTGCTTGTTTAGGTCCTGAACAACATGGCGAAGGCGCGCATTTGCACGTTTATTTATTTCAAACTCAGAATTACATTCCGTTTCGCTATAATTTACATGTGTGTCTGCGACCACAGCATATTTGAACAATTCCCTACCCAAAGTCTTCGGCATCGCTTTTTCCCTTTATTTAACAACAAAACCGTCAGGATACCCTTCCTAGAATAATGGTTCTATTGTTGTTGAAAAACTTTCATAGGAAAAATATTAATATTCTATAGTATAGATAGAAATTTACGATAGATGGTTATTTCCATGAAATATACGCAAGTTCGTTCATTCCACGCAGTCGCAAAGTCCGGTAGCTTCACCGGTGCTGCAAAGGACTTGAATGTCTCCCAACCAACGATTACCGAACAGGTTAAGGAGCTGGAAGCGACTTATGGAATTGAGGTGTTTAACCGGGCCCATCGAAAGGCCACTCTGACAGCAACGGGTCGGTCGTTATTTGAAATCACCCAAAGACTGTTCGGTGTCGTTGGCGAAACGGAAACATTTTTGAAAGCTGCCGGGGATTTTAGCGCCGGACACCTTCGTATCTCATCAGTACTTCCATTTTTTATTATCGATATGGTAACGGCTTTTCATCAGAATTATCCAAACGTCAAGATTACAGTATCCTCAGGCAATTCGGCGACGATATTAAAAAATCTATTGACGTATGAGTCTGATGTTGGCGTTCTGTCAGATCATCAACCTGATCACCGTCTCTATACACGGATTCATGACACTCACGTAATAGTCGCAATCGTCAATAGAGATCACCGGTGGGCCGAACGCAAAAGCATTCATCTAAGAGAATTACATGAACAGCCCATGGTACTTCGGGAAGTCGGCTCGAACACACGTCGCGCCTTTGAAGCCGCGGCCATCGCTGCTGGCGTAACACCAAATGTGATTATGGACATCGAAAGTGGAGAAGCTGTTCGGGAGGCCGTGGCCAAAGGTCATGGGATAGGCATCTTTGGTGAACTTGCCCTGCCGTCCGACCCAAGGCTCAAGGTGTTACGTTTCAGTGATGTTGAAATGAAGGTCAATCGTTACTTGGCTTGTTTACGCGAACGACGCCATGAGCTCTTAGTCGAAGCCTTTTTCAACGTCGCCGGTCCAACACCTTAATCAATGGTGTTAGTCTGGATATTGTTTTCACCCAATCCTAATGACAGCCCCACCCAAGTCGGCCCAGAGATTAAGTGAAAAAACCATGAAAATTCTGGTTCCAATGCCACCCTTAGCGATGCCATTGAGAACCTTTGTATATGTGTCTTTTTAGTTACTTGTTGTAGTAGGGCCTTTACTTGACCCCGACCTATAGCAAATCAAATTAAATCTAGATTTTTTAATGCGCTGCGCACTAGTTGTTGTTGCTCTTCCGTGGCGGGAGATGTGGGTCGCCTAGCGACGCCGGCATCTAGGCCTTGGAGTTGTTGTGCGTATTTGCAAAGTGATGGCATGTTATCGACGCCGATGGCATCCCAAAGCGGCATTAAGCGCTCGTGCAAATCGAGGGCTGTATCCCAATCCTTATCAATAACCGCGTTCCATAGACGAACGGATGGGCCGGGGGCCGCCGTTAAAATGGCAGCAATCGAACCCGGTGCACCCAACGTATATGACGAATATAACATGGCATCAACAGCACTGAAGATCTGGTTCTCTGGCTTTGCTTGGCGAACTAAGTTTGCGAACAACTTCATATCACCAGCGCTTTGTTTGACGCCCAGTACTCCCTTCACTTCGTCCATAATTCGCAACAGCAATTCAGGTGAAAGATAACACCACGGAACCACGTTATAGATCAGAATTGGTATACCGCATGCCGAGTGGATTTCTCTGAAATGCTTAACCATGGCATCGTCGTCGGGTTTGAACAGATAATTAGGCGGGGTGATTTGAAGGGCCGCTACGCCCAGGTGTTTTACGGATTTCCCCCGCGCGATCACCTCGGCTGTGGAGTTCGCAATAATACCGGCAACCAGCGGCACCCGGTTGTCGATGGCTTCTGACGTTTTTTCCATCAGGATTTTATATTCGTCCCGTTCCAGCGTATGCCCCTCACCCGTGCTGCCGCCCGCCGCCAAACCATGAACGCCGTTTTCAATCAACCAGTCGACTTGCGGTTTAACCAAATCAAAATTGATTTCACCGCTTTCGGAAAAGGGGGTCGTGAAGGGGGCAATAATTCCTTTTAATTTACTCAAGACAATTCTCCAATTCCACAATACGGTCTATTCCGTTTGTTTATGAATACAAAGCTCTGTCATTGAGGGATAAAATAGAAGCTATTCTTATCCCTATTCCATATTGCGGAATTTTGGGGTATATTGTTTGTTCTATTCCATATTATGGAATTAAGTTTGTTGAAATGAAATCTCTTCGAAAAATATCATTGGTTTTGGACTGTTTCCGGCCAGATGAACCTCGGCTTGGGCTTCAATCCATCGCTGATCAGACAGGCTTGCCGAAAACGACTGTGCATCGTTTGCTGGCCAGTTTAAGAGAAATTGGGTTGATTGTTCAGGATAGCAACCGGGATGACTATCGCTTGGGATTGCGCCTTCTATCGTTGGGCGGCATTGTTTTGGCAGATTTGGACGTTCCCCGCCATGCACGAGAACCCGCCGCATTGCTGATGAACCAAATTGGAGAATCCGTTCATGTTTGCGTATTTGATGGTCAGAATGTGGTTTCGGTTGATCGACACGAGATGGCTGAAGGCAGCAATGAAATTATCACGCTTGAGCGCGAACCGTCCTACTGCACAGGTACAGGCAAAGCTATATTGGCAGCACTTTCTGATGATCTGGCTAAGGCTTTGCTTACCGATCCCCCAGAGCGCTTTACCAGCAACACCCTAACAGACCAGAAAAAGCTAATGCAGGATTTGGCAGGCATCCGCCTGCGCGGATATTCCATTGATAACGAGGAGCGCCAATTGGGTATTCGGTGCATTGGCGCTGCCATTCGTCATCGAAACAAAGTCGTTGGAGCGATTAGCATCACTGGCCCAAAAGAGCGCTTTCCCGAAGCCCGAATTTCTATACTGGCCGATCTGGTCATGGCAACAGCTGCCCGCATTAGCCTGTCGATTGAAAACGGTTAATCCCGACTTAACGCTACCCCAACACATGCGGCTATAGGGCAGCGTAGAAGGTTGTTAGACACACCATGCATAAAGCCTAAAAGGCTACCATACTCGTAACAACACGCAAAAAAACCACCCAAAAGGTGGATAGTTCGACGCCTGCTGTCGGAGCCAATTAAAACTTGAATTTAGGGAGGAATCTCGAGGTCCTTTGTTTATGGAAAATCACTTTAGGCGATACCGTAGGCGACAAAACACAGTTTATTTGTTAAAGTAATAGTAGCGAAGATTTAGCGGTGATGTTTATTTATTCCGTCGGCATCTCTCAGAACAGTATTGAACCTCATCCCAAACCTTTTTCCATTTCTTACGCCAATTGAAAGGAAGGCCACACGTCTTGCAGGTCTTGGTGGGTAGGACTGATTTCTTAGGCATTAATTACAAACCATTCTTTTTGTTAATCGGCTATACCGACAGTTTATTTTTGCGTTAAGTTTAAGGTTTTAGGAAGTCAATCTAAGGCTTTGCCACCTCTTCGTTCAATCATCGTTATATCCACATCTTCTCGTTTTTTCCTAAACGAAACTCGTTGCAATAAGCTATAGCTGTTGGTTTGTGAGATGCGGTCTAATTTTATAGCATCTTATCGTATAAATCACATTAATACCTCTTCTGTGATTGGGGCCTGGATAAAATCGTTTTGTTTTTAATATGTGTTTCTGGTAGAATAGAAAAGCACAAGAAGAGAAAAAGTAAGGTTCGTGGATGAATGTTTTATGGTTCAAAAGAGATCTTCGAATAGAAGATCATGAAGCCCTTAAAAAGGCTGAAAAATTAGGACCTATCTTGCCTATCTATATTTTTGAACCAAAACTTTGGCAACAACCTGACATGAGTTATCGGCATTATGTATTTTTACAAGAATGTGTTTCTGAGCTCGATCGATCTTTAAATTCTTTGGGTCAGAAACTCATTATCAAAATAGGTAATGCTGTTGATGTTTTTGATGATATTCAGAAGCGACATAGAGTTCAGACGTTATGGTCACATCAAGAAACCTGGAATGGATGGACCTATGATCGTGATAAAGCGGTCAAACGTTGGTGTGAATCACACAATATTTCATGGCATGAACCAGTTCAAAATGGCGTGATACGGCGTTTAAAGAATCGTAATGGCTGGTCAGCTCGTTGGTATCAGCAGATGAAGCAACATGTTCTCGTTTCTCCTACTCAGCTCAAAGCGATAGAAGAGCAATCGGAAAATTTGCCATCTCCCGCCGAACTTGGATTTCGAGACGTCGACTTTACTGATCTACAAAGAGGAGGACGTCAAGAAGGATTAAAATTACTTCATAGCTTTCTTAATGATCGGGGTGAAGGCTACACTAGAGAAATGTCGTCACCTGTAACTGCTTTTGGCACCTGCTCCAGGCTGTCCGCGCATTTGGCTTTCGGTACGTTATCTATCCGCGAAGTTTTCCAAGCTTGTGAGCGTCGTAACCAAGAGATAAAAAAGATGCCACGAGGCATGAAAGGAAAATGGCCCAGCGCGATGCGGTCCTTTTCAGGAAGGCTCCGCTGGCACTGTCATTTTATCCAGAAAATAGAGGATGAGCCGTGTATTGAGTTCAAAAATCTTCACTCTGCTTATGATGGATTGCGTGAATATGATTTTAATGACGAATATTTCGAAGCATGGAAAACTGGGATGACGGGTTACCCTATGGTGGATGCCTGCATGCGTGCACTGGCTGCGACGGGGTGGCTTAATTTCCGTATGCGTGCGATGGTCATAAGCTTTGCAAGCCATCATCTCTGGCTACATTGGCGTAAAACAGCACTGCATCTGGCTAAGCTTTTTTCTGACTATGAACCCGGTATTCATTATAGCCAAATTCAGATGCAATCTGGCACAACAGGGATCAATGCGATCCGAATATACAATCCTATCAAGCAAGGTATAGATCAAGACCCCGAGGGCCTTTTTATTCGTCGTTGGATTCCAGAACTCTGTGATATGGACCAGGATTTTATCCATAAGCCATGGCAAGCAGAGTCCCAGATGAACGGCTATCCAATGCCCATTGTTGATGAAAAAATTGAACGAAAAGCGGCAGCAGATAAGCTTTATGGTCTTAGAAAAAAAAATGATATGCACAAAGAACAGGTTCAAAAAATTCTGTCCAAGCATGGCAGTCGCAAGTCTCGCTTTCCAAGAACAACGGACACAAAAAGAATAAAAAGTAATGCTCAAGGGGAATTGCCGTTATGACAAAAAAGATTGCAATGAAGGTTATACTACGGCTATTGCCTATATAGACCGAGACGAGGGCGAAGCGCTGCTTGCTGAGTTGTTCGGTCATCTTCACATTCCGGCCTTCCTGTATCGGCACAAACGGAACCCCGGCTATTTGTGAT
>JAPKAX010000289.1 GCA_028825025.1 Rhodospirillales bacterium
TGGCGTCGGTTATATAACAAAAAGTCCGGGTTTGATTGCCGGTGCCATAAACATGCAACGGTAACCCGCCTTTGATCCGGCTGGCGAAGTTTGGCAACACCCGGTAATCCGTTTCCTGCATTCCGGGGCCAAAGACGTTAAAAGGGCGAATGGTGTTGGTGTGGGTTCCGTGGGTGTTGTGGAAAATATAGCACAAGGTTTCACCAACGCGTTTGCTTTCATCGTAGCAAGCGCGGGGGCCTTGGCATGATACGTTGCCGCGGTAGCTTTCAGCCATGGGCACGTGTTTGGGGTCCGGATCGCCATAAATTTCACTGGACGAGAAGAACGTGAAGCGCGCATCGTGAGCTTCGGCTAGCTCGAGCATCTTGCGGGTGCCGGTAATAGCGACTTCTAGGGTTTCGAGTGGATAAGCGCGGTAATAATAAGGCGACGCAATGCCAGCCGCGTGAATGACGTAATCTAGATCACCTTCCCATTTGAAATCTTTGGTCACGTCGTGATTAACAAAGGTGACGTTTGGTAAATCAGGAATAATCGCCCCCTCTTTACCGGCCGTAATCATATTATCAAGAGCAACCAGCTTGACCGGATCTTTTAAGGGGCCGTTATTAAGGGCTCCAAAGACTTCCATGAAATACCGCCCCAAAAATCCACGTCCACCGGTCAAGAGGACGGTTTGGCCGGCAAATTTTTGCGCATCATCACCCATGCGTTCAACAATTTCAGCAATATCGGATTTAAGCAAAAATTCGGTCATGTAAGGTCTCTTTTTCAAAGGAATTAACGTTATATGTTGTATATGCGTTTGGACCGTGTCATTCAATCCGTAAAAAATGCTTACGTAAAGAGCTTCACCTTTGGCAGCGGAACAATGAATTTCCCGCCTTGCTCTAAGTATTTGGCATGGTTTTTCATGATTGGCTCGGCAAAATTCCAAGCCAAAATAACCACAGCATCAGGCTTTTGATCATAAATCGCTTGAGACGGTAAAACGGGAATGTGTAATCCCGGCGCATATAGATTTTGCTTCAAAGGGCTGTCGTCGACGATAAAATCGATGATGTCAGGCCCAATTCCAAAGTGATACATCAAGGTGGTTGCTTTGGCGGGAGCCCCAAACCCGGCGATGGTTTTACCCTCGCTTTTTAAGGATTTAAGCAGGCCGGTTAATTCAGCCTTGATTTCATCAATGTGGCGGCCAAACGCTTCAAAGGTTTTTGCCTGATCAAGGCCAAGGCTGGCTTCAAGCGCGATCTGTTTGTCTACAGAAGGCTGCTTGGCATGGGGGCCAGATTTTAATTGTGCGACACTCCGAAGACTGCCGCCGTGGGTATTAATCCGCTCGACACTAATCAACTCCATTCCGTTACCCGCAAAAAATTGCTGTAACGGTTTGACCGAATGATAGGCCACATGTTCATGATAAATAGTATCAAACAGAGTTTTTTCGAAGACATCAACCAGATACGATACTTCAAAAACAAAAACGCCTTCGGGCGCTAACAAGTCCCTTATGCCATGAACGATACCAACCAGATCATCGGCATGAGCAAACACATTGTTTGCAGTAATCACATGCGCAGAGCCGCACGCGGCCTTTATTTTTGCGCTTAAATCGGGCGTGAAAAAATCACACCACGTCTCAATCCCGCGCTTCGTTGCCTCTTGAGAAATGTCTTTTGCCGGATCGATACCCAAAACCGTTTGCCCGGCTTGTTTGAAAAAGCTCAGCAAAGTGCCATCGTTTGATCCGATGTCGACAACCAAAGCACCCTTGGGGGGCTGGTAAGTGTTTAGGACATCATTGGCGTAGTCTTCAAAATGCTTAACAAATACCGGTGACGTTCCAGAGACATAAACGTAATTCTCGAACAAGAGTTGAGAGTCAACAACGTCCAATAATTGAACATGACCACACGATTTGCAAAAAAAAACGTCGAGCGGAAAGACCACTTGATCCGTTCCAACCAATTCTTTAGGAACAAACGCATTGGCGGGCGGCGTCGGCTCAAGACTTAAAACCTCTTGAAGATCACTGCCCGCACAAAGGCGGCAGTTTGAGCGCCGGTGGCAGATTTCTGTCATTATTTTTCGCCCGTTGGATCGCCCGGAACCCAAGATGTCAAACCTTCGGTCGCCATCATATCAACGCGGACCACATCTTGTTCGTAAGATTCTTGATCTCGAGGATTGCGCGATAGGGTCAGAAAAATAGTGTCTTCAGGGAACGTCATACCGTGGTCAACCATCGGCGGAGTAAATACCATCTCGCCTTGTTTGGCGTTAATGATC
This sequence comes from Rhodospirillales bacterium, assembly GCA_028825025.1. GTDB lineage: Bacteria > Pseudomonadota > Alphaproteobacteria > Rhodospirillales > Casp-alpha2 > JABMNT01. The sequence continues at coordinate 2,296 of JAPKAX010000289.1, forward strand.
TCAGGGGTCGCGGTGCTGCCGGTTGGGCGGTGGTGATAATCGATGGCACCAGAGATTACATAACAATAATGCCAATCGGTTTTATGATAATGATTGGCCCGCAACGATCCTTTCTTAGACTCGATCATCACAGCGCTTTCCATCATCATATCGACAAGCGGCTGGATTTCACCCCGCGCATCAACAAATGGCTTTTCTAACTTAACAACACCATGGGCGGGCCAGGTTGCTTTTTCTTCTTCTGTAAGCGGCTTAACAGGCATTATAGATCTCCGTATTTATTCAGGTTTAAGCGCAGCGCGCTCTGCGATTATGAGTATGTTTTTCCCCAAAGGAGGGGAAATAAAGCGTTCAATAAACTTTGTAACGGGAATGAAAAACCGGTCGTAAAGCGTTGCCATTGCTGGGTTGAAATCTGTTTTCTTGCCCAATGTATTGATCAACCACCAAGGCAGTACTCCGGCTAAATCAAAATACCTTTTGTCTTGAATCTCGAACCCATGCATATTTAACTTATAGGCCAGAGGAGGTAAATGGTAGCGCCTAAAATGGCCATGTTTGCGGTCCACCTCGCTGTATAAAAATTGCAACGCAGGGACGAACAGTAATAAATGACCGCCCGGCTTTAGAACTCTGTGTAAGGCTTCGATTGCCGACCCATCATCCTCAATATGTTCAAGCACATTGACCATAATAATCGTATCGCAGGAGTGATCAGCCATTTGGGGTAAGCGCTCTTCTAGTGTCTCATTAAAAATGGAGACCTTAGGGCTTTTGGAAATTGAAGGTGGCAGATGTTTGGTTAAATGGGCAGAAGGTTCGACCAAAATAAGTTCTTCCACATCGTCAAATATCAGCTTGCTGATGGTACCAATGCCGGTGCCGATTTCCATGGTGCGGCCTTTGAGGTATGGCCGAAATTTTTTGATGATCCAGCCATAATAATTAGGAAGATCAGCCAACACTTCCAAATCGTGGCCTTCGTAAATTTGAGGTTTAGTCATTTGTATTTTCTTTGGTTAACTGAAAAACCGCATTTTGATCATTGTCCAAATAACAGCAATGGTATGGTGGGCTCTAATTTTTTTGCCGTCCTCATAGGTTCGGCCATGATAACTAATGGGGACTTCGTATAGCAATTTTCCACGCTGTGTCGCGATGGATAAAATTTCAGCATGTTGTTCCCAGCCATAGGTTCTTAAGTTTTCCGC
>JAPKAX010000290.1 GCA_028825025.1 Rhodospirillales bacterium
AAAAGATTGTGTTGCTATAAGTTACGGGCGCCAGATTTATTTTACGAATTAACAAAGATCGGAGATTTGGGAATGCTGGCAGGGTGGCGAGATAATGAGTTCTATTTGTCGTGGATTTGTACCCCACGATCCAAAGGAGTTTAATATAAGACTATGCTTGATTTCATAGGCGATGTACTAACCGCTATCATTGCTTTTATTTTTTGACCCAAATCTTGCACGCGACGGATTTCACCATCAATTATAGGTACGCCTTTCACACTTAATCCGGCCGAAACAAGTTCGGCTGCTAGATCAGCTAGAGCTTCACTGTGTGAGACAATAGACATGATCGCTGAGGGTTTGACCACAAGTGTTTCTTCGACATTTACATTGCCTTTAATATCTACAATCAGTTTCCCTTCCCGAATAAGCGCGACTTATTTTCGGATAAGCGGTATGTAATAATTTAGGGTTTTGAAACAGCATGGGAAGGATGGCAATTCGTTGCGGCCCGTCCCCGGCCTGTATAAAAACTCAATATGAAGCTGGCCCGTTTATGTTATTAGCCAATTTTTCCGTCTTTGTCTTTAAGGTGAATAACGATGTGGGTATTATTAAAATGGCTTTTAAACGATTTAAGTTGAGTTTAGAACCTTTAATTATAGAGGAAAAATCTTTATGCAACTCAGAAACCTGTGCTTCTAATGCTTAATTTCATCCACTAATTGAGTTTTCGTTTTTAGAAGTTGTTCTTTGCGCTGAGGTTGATTGTCTGAGGGTAGGTTGTTAATTTTTGAACAAACATATAGGCACTTTCACACAAGAAGTCGCGGGATATTAAATTTTTACCATATTGTATTGTTCCCACATGGCGGTCAAATGAACTCGTTGTGAAAGAGTATTGTAAAAAATACGATCATTATTCTGAAATATAGACGGCTTTTTAAGTGATTAATTTTACTTCCGCTGTTGTTAACAAGTGGAACTGATTAACACACTCCAAAGAGTTCTGTCTTTTTGCTGAAAGCAGATATTATTAGATATAATATCATCTAAGCTAGGGCTTCTTGTCTGCCAATTCTGCTCATCGTAATATCATGCATTTTCACTTGATTGGATTTTTATAGATTTAATGCCAGCATTAGCCCTTCATATCATCAGTTCTCTAACCCAATTGATGTGCAGCTTCACTCAGATTCTTTAGCTTGGTCATGGCCATTGTGCGATCGAGCATACCAAGGCCGCAATCGGGCGCTGCAATCAATCGGTTGGCGCCAATATGCTCAAGAGCTGCTAACAGGCGCTGTTTGATTTCTTCAACGCTCTCTATCCGGCTTGATGCAATGGTGACGACGCCGAAAATTACAGTGGTTTGGGTGAATAATTCAAGCAACGATAAATCGTTATGGCGATGTGCGTCTTCCAGCGAAACCGCATTGATTGACGAGGCGTCGATTGCTTTCGCCAATTGTAAATATGATTCTTTCGGGGCCTTTGGGTAATCGGTGCTGTCCAGACAATCGGGGTATCCACAGCACATATGCATGGTTCGCGTCACATCATCGGGGCAGCCATGAAAAGCCCGTTCCAGATTTTCGATACCGAAATCCAGCGCCTCTGTCGCTTTGCGGGCGAACAAAGGTTCGTCAATCTGGATATGCTTACAGCCTGCGTCAGCCAGAGCCAATACCTCGCGATTAATCGCTATTGCCAGATCTCTGCCCCGCGTTTTTGCATCGGTGTAAAACCCATCTGCAACCGTATCGCCGATGGTCATTGGTCCGGGTATAGTTACTTTTACAGGTCTGTCGGTTGCCATTTGTGCAGCAAGATAATCATGCGGCAGAAAAATGTCCTTGGCTGAAACCGGGCTGGTGATGGTTGGTAGGCGTGCGTTATAAGCCCCTTCGCGCAATACAACCTCAGTCAGTTCAGAAAAGTCGATGCCGTTTAGATGGCGACAATGATAATGGATATAATTTTCGCGCCTTATCTCGCCATCGGTTGGAATATCGATACCGCATGACACCTGATCGGTAATCACTTCAGTGGCAGCGCGACGAAATATATCCTCGGCCTCGCTACCCATCTGAGCCAACTCGGCTTCGTATGATTTGGTTGGGTCTTGGGTGACGGTGCCACCCTCCGCTTTGAACCAATCAATGACCGGTACATAGTATGGTTTTGGGTAAGCTCCAATGGTGGTCGTAAGTAAAGGCATGATCAGCTCCTATATTATAAGTTCACCATTGGACAAATTCATATCGTTGGCAACAACTTTGCGCATTAATTCACAGGAGTTCGTGTTGTCATTGTTAAGGTGATTGGTTTAGGTTTGGAATCAAATGAGGGATATATGAGTATGAATTTAGAACTTAAGGACAAAGTGGCGTTGGTAACCGGAGGCAGCCGGGGGATCGGGCGGGCTGTGGCGCTTAAGTTAGCCGATCAAGGTATGAACGTTGTCATTTGTGGGCGAACGCAGGAAAGCATTGATCAAACCGTAACCGACATCCAAGCCAAGGGTGTGGAGGCATGGGGATTTAAAGCGGACGTCAGCCGCCTGGAAGACATTAAGCGGTTTGTTGCCGCTGCCGCCGAAGCAGCTGGGCGTATTGATGTTTTGGTGAATAATGCCGTTACATCGACCAGCGCCCCTTTTGATGAGCTAACGGATGATCAGTTTTGTTATCATATTGACGTGAAGCTGATGGCTTACATACGTATTGCACGGCTTGTATTGCCCTATATGGAAAAGCAAAATTGCGGTCGGATTGTTAATATAGGTGGTATGACAGCTCGAATTGTCGCCCCGCTTCGGATGACCAACGGTGTTGCCAATGCGGGTGTTGCGAACTTCACTAAACAGTTCGCAGGGTACGCCGCCGGCCACAATGTTACAGTCAATTGTGTTCATCCCGGATTCACGGCTACAGAACGGGTGGAACAGATATTCGAAAGTGAAGCCAAGGAAGCGGGCTCCAGCGTTGATGCTATTATCACGAAGCGCACAGCTGAAATTCCACTTGGGCGATTGATCGAACCGGATGACATCGCCTCAGCTGCGTTGTTTTTTTGCTCGCCAATGGCAAATATGATTACAGGACAATGTATTGCTGTTGATGGCGGTTCAGGCCAAGCGGTAATCTACTGACGTTTTCTATCTAGATATAGTAATAGAGTGTAAATAAAAAACATATGGATCCATTAACTCAAGGCGCACTTGGCGCAGCATTACCGCAAGCTATCGCCAAAAACCCCTTTGTTATTCGGGCAGGTTTGTTTGGCTTTCTGGCCGGTATGGCAGCGGATTTGGATACGTTTATCCGCTCTTCAGAAGATCCATTGTTGTATTTAGAATACCATCGCCAATTTACCCATTCGTTGATCTTTATTCCCTTTGGCGGGTTGCTGTGTGGCCTTTTGCTGTATGGGCTTATTGGCAGGCGGTGGAACCTGAGTTTAGGGCAAAGCGTTCTGTATTGCATATTGGGGTACGCAACCCATGG
>JAPKAX010000046.1 GCA_028825025.1 Rhodospirillales bacterium
TAGCTATCAAGCCGGCCAACATGTAGCTGCTATCAGTGCGTTCGAGAAAGCCTTGCAAATTTTGCAAAAGCGATTGGGCAAAAATCACCCGGACGCAGCGACAGCGATGAACAATTTGGCCCTTATGCATTACTCGCGCGGCAATTACGATGCGGCAGAACCTTTATATAAACGCGCACTAGTTATTGATGAACAAACTTTGGGCATTGATCACACAGGCGTCGCCACAGATTTAAATAATTTGGCACTATTATATAAAAAGAAAGGTGATTTGGAAGGGGCCGAGCCATTATTAAAACAGGCCATCGAAATTAAAGAAAAAAACTTCGATCCGGGCCACCCCAGCTTAGTCACCGGGCTTCGCAATTACGCATCCCTATTGCGCGCCTTGGAGCGGAACGAAGAAGCCGACGAGTTTGAGCGCCGGGCGACGGTGCTACCACCCAGCCGAACTGGCGTTTTAGCTGAATAAGCGTCTTTATTTCAGTCGGTTAAGCCTGCGGGCGCGGATTGTACCGGGGAGTTTACGGATTTCAGCAACCATTTCATCAGCGTTTTGAACTGCACCTTCGGCGTCCAAAACAACGTAACCCACTTCACCATCAGTCTGATAATATTGGCTGGCAATGTTGACTTTTTTGGATGCAAAAACATCGTTTAGCTTGCCTAATTCACCGGGCAAATTGCGCTGAACTTGCAAAAACCGAGTGCCCGATGGATTTGATGTCAATTGAACTTGCGGAAAGTTAACGGTGCCAACGGTTGATCCGACATCTGAATATTCAACCAATTTGCGGGCCACTTCCTCACCAATCCGCTCCTGAGCTTCTTGGGTTGAGCCACCCACATGAGGCGTCAAAATAACGTTCTCTAGATTTTGTAAGGGCGATACAAACGCCTCAGAATTAGAACCGGGTTCGGTTGGAAACACATCAATAGCAGCGCCACCCAAGTGACCCGATTTCAAAGCAGTTGCCAACGCATCCAAGTCAACCACTTTGCCGCGCGCATTGTTAATGAAATAAGCCCCTTTTTTCATTTTGACTATCTCGGTAGTGCCAATCATATTTCGCGTAGCCGCGGTATCTGGCACATGCATGGTCACCACGTCAGATTGCTCTAACAATTCACCTAATGAATTGACTGGCTCTACATTTCCGTGGCGCAACTTGTCTGTGTGATCAGAAAAAATAACCCGCATGCCCATGGCTTCGGCCAACATCGACAGCTGAGTGCCAATGTTACCGTAACCGACAATACCCAGCGTTTTACCGCGCACTTCAAAAGACTGCTCGGCTGATTTTTGCCATTCGCCCTTATGGGCTGCGGTTGAGCGCTGGAAGGTGCGGCGAAACAGCATAACGATTTCAGCCATAGTCAATTCAGCAACGCTGCGGGTATTCGAGAACGGCGCGTTAAACACCGGAACACCTTTATGACGAGCCGCGTCTAAATCAATTTGATTGGTGCCAACAGAAAAACAACCAACGGCCATCAAACTATTGGTCGCAGCCAACATTTCTGCCGTCATTTGGGTTCGCGATCGAATACCCAAAACCCGCACCCCTTGTAATGCGGCTTTCAAAGCATCGCCGTCCACTGCAGTTTTTAAGCACTCAACATTCTCGTACCCTGCGCCGGCCAAAATTTGAACCGCAGAATCAGATATACCCTCCAAAAGCAAAAACTTTATTTTGTGTTTTGGTAAAGATGGATTTTGAATAACGGTCATAACGTAAAACTTCCAGTAAACGCGGGGTCCGAGTGATAGCGAAAGCAATCCCCATATGCAATCAATTACCCGTCAAATCGGTCCAGAACATTGCCCGTGATCATATGCCATGCGCTGCCGATATTGCGAAAGGAATGGAATATAAACGGCGCACCCGATGTTTGCTCCATGGGAACGTCCTCCCCCAAAACTAAATGCGCCAATTGTTGGCCCATCCGTGTTGCCATCGCAATACCGCGCCCGTTATAGCCAAATCCGGCGTGGGCATTGTGATCTAATTTCAATAAATGTGGCATATGAGTTTTGGTGATTGCCACCAAACCACCCCACTCAAACTCCCAACCTACGTCTGCTAATTCAGGGTACATACGAATCGCTTCTGTTTTCAAATGTGTTGTGTCTGCATGCTGGCGGGTGGCATTAAAGGGGCAACCTCGTCCGCCAATTTGGAACCGGCCACCTTCATCAATCCTGAAATAAGTCATGGTCCGGCGGGTTTCAGAGACCTGGTAACCTTTGGGCAAAATTTGTTTCAGAAGATCATCAGATAGCGGCTCTGTTGCGGTTTGCAAACTGGCAACAGGCACCAAATTTTGGTTAAGATCGGGCCATAGATCACCACTGTATCCATTGGTACAAATTAATAAATGAGGCGCGTTTGCTTTACCATTCGGGGTTATCACTTGCCAATAATCCCACGTCTTCTGAACGGAGCCAGCCGGGCTTTCTGTAAAAATTTTACTCCCGCACTCATGGCCACTCGGGCCAAACCGCGTACGTACGACAAGGGATGCAAACTGCCGCCTTGCGCATCTTCCATGCTGCCATCAAAAAAGCGGTTTCCTAATACGCTGTTCGTATCTTGTTTTGCGTTTAAAATAACCGGTTCTCCATAGTCGCCCCATTCCCGAGCCCAACGCTCAACCTCAGTAAGTCCACGTTTACCATAAGCACCGCCTATATAAGGGACGCGCCTGTGGGCACATTTAATAGTGTGGCGTTCGATTAATTCGAACACCAGATCACAAGCCCCATCAATAAGCTCAAGAACCCGGTCGCCGCGCTGTTTGCCAAAGTGCGCCTGAACCCCCGATAGCAACACATCAAACGCCGGGTTAACTTGTCCGCCGTTGCGGCCCGAAGCTCCCCAACCGATTTCTTGTGCTTCCACAACAACCACAGCCTGCCCGGCTTCCGCCAAATGAAGTGCTGCCGAAAGGCAGGTGAAACCTGCACTAACAATCATCACATCAGCATCAATAGTACCAGATAATGCCGCCGTTTCCGGTGCTTCTTCCGCCGTCGCGAACCACAACGATTGCATAAAACCTAATTCTGCATCTGTCATGGAAATCCCCAGAAAAATGATCTTTGATATATACCAATAAATATCACATGCAAAAATAAAAAATAGTGGGTGAACATGCTTTTTCCATCCCCTGACTACCACTATAGTTTGCTCTCTAGAGAAGGACCGGAGGCGATGACCAGTTCATTTGAGTAGCGAGGGGTTGCAAAGCTGCTCGTCCTTACAAACGCTCGGAGGCAAAGGACCAAGCGAAATGACGGAAACAACCAATTCAACGGCCATAATGATTTGTGGCCATGGTAGCCGCTACGACGATGCCGTAGAAGAATTCAATAAATTAGCCGATTACATGCGCGAACGCTTGCCTCAATATGATGTGGAAAGTGGTTTTTTAGAATTCGCAATGCCGGTGATCAGAACAGGCCTTGAAAAACTAATCGAGCGTGGCGCAAAAAAGATCGTTTGCATGCCAGGCATGCTGTTTGCCGCAGGACACGTAAAAAATGACCTGCCATCAGAAATTAATAACTTTGCCGCAGGACACCCAGATATTGAATTTATATTTGGTCGCGATTTAGCCATTGATCCACAATTGCTAAAAGCCGCCCGCGACCGCATAGAAGAATGCGAAGCCACCGCCGCAACCAAAGTTGACCGTAAAGAAACCTTGTTGATGGTGGTAGGGCGTGGAACCAACGATTCTGATGCCAACTCGAACGTCCATAAAGTTGCCCGTATGTTATTGGAAGGGATGGGGTTTGGCTGGGCTGAAGTTAGCTATTCCGGCGTTACATACCCGTTGGTTGATGAAGGCATGAAGCATGCCATGAAGCTAGGCTATAAACGGATCATTGTTTTCCCCTATTTCCTATTCACCGACATTTTGGTTCGGCGTATTTATGCGTGGGCCGATGAAGCGGCGGCAGCAAACCCCGACGTTGAAGTTTTGAACGCATCGTATTTAAACGATCATACGCAGTTATTGGATTGTTTTGTGGATCGCATTGAAGAAGCTTTGGTTGGTTCTAACGCCATGAACTGTTTGCTGTGTAAATACCGAGAACAAATAATTAAGTACGAAGGCGATGTTAGCACGGCGCAAGTTGACCACCATCATAATGTATCGGGTATCGGTACCAATGGCCATGATCACGACCACCCATATAAAGACTGAGGCCGGGCAATGAGCGATACTCCTTATGAGTATATCCACGACCCGGTGGAAATTTATCGCCGGTCGTTCAATACTGTACGTAACGAAGCGCCTTTGGATCAACTGACCGACGACATGGCCGAAGTTGCGATCCGGCTTATTCATGCGTGTGGAATGCCCGACATTGCTTCCGATTTGCGCTATCATACTAAAGCCGTTCAAGCCGGGCGCACCGCATTGAACGCAGGTGCACCTGTTTTGGCCGATGCTGAAATGGTTGCTGCAGGAATTATTCGTTCGCGCTTGCCAGCTGACAATAAAGTTATTTGCACGTTGAACGATGATCGAACACCCGATCACGCGAAAGAGATTGGCAACACCCGCTCCGCTGCTGCGGTCGATTATTGGATGGATCAAATGGACGGGGCTGTGGTGGTGATTGGCAATGCGCCGACTGCGTTGTTCAGGTTACTTGAATTATTATTGGACGGCGCACCTAAACCAGCTGTCATTTTAGGCTTTCCGGTTGGCTTTATTGGGGCTGCTGAATCCAAACAAGCGCTTGCTGATTTCAGCACTAAATTTGATTGCGACATTCCGTTCATGACGCTGCTCGGACGGCGCGGCGGCAGTGCCATTGCATCCGCGTCGGTCAACGCTTTGGCTGGGGGGTTATCATGACGCCGTGGTTAACCGTAATCGGAATTACTGAAAAAGGCTTGGCCGGGTTATCGGCTGAAACGCTCGCGTATATAGACAAAGCTCAAGTATTGGTGGGCGGCGAACGGCATTTGAAAAAAATACCCACCACCACAGCCATACCCATTGATTGGCGTGATGGCTTGGACGCAGCTCACGATAAAATTTCTGAACACACTGGCCAACGTGTTGTTGTTATCGCATCTGGTGACCCACTGCATTATGGCATTGGGGCCCGCTTGGTTGAGCGCTTCGGCGCAGACGCAATTCATTTCATTCCGTCCCCTGGCGCTTTCAGTTTGGCAGCTGCGCGCATGGGGTGGTCGTTACCCGATGTCACCTGCTTGACCGTTCACGGACGACCTTTAGAAGCGGTGAATTTGCATTTGCATCCCAAGGCAAAATTGTTACTGCTTAGCTGGAACGGAGCAACACCAAAGGCATTGGCAGAGCTGTTAGCAGCCAAAGGATTTGGTGACAGTCGGATTAGTGTTTTAGAACACATGGATGGCGATGACGAGAACCGTGTTGATGGATTAGCCCACAATTGGCCCCATGATCAGAATGCAAATTTAAATACAATTGCTGTTGAATTTGTTGCTGGGCCGGAGGCTCAGTTTTGGTCCCGCGTGCCGGGTTTACCAGAAGCCGCCTATGAGCATGACGGCAAAATAACCAAACGAGAGGTCCGCGCCGCAACGCTAGCTGCACTGACACCTTTACCCGGTCAAACGCTTTGGGATGTGGGAGCTGGGTCCGGAGCTGTAGGCATTGAATGGATGCGTATGGACACGCACAATCGCGCCGTTGCCTTTGAGCATGACACAACAAAAATTGACGTCATTGAACGCAACGCTAAAAATTTAGGTGTGCCGATGTTGAAAGTTATCTCGGGCGATTTTTTAGATAATGCCCGAAATTTTGATCAATCCCCAGATGCCATTTTTATTGGCGGCGGGGTGTCGGACCCAAAGGTTTTAAATGCGTGTTGGGAAAGATTAAGTACAAACGGGCGAATGGTTGCCAATGGCGTCACCGTTGAAGCACATCATGCGTTAATGGATTTCAACACAAAGCACAGCGGCGAATTGGTTCGTATTTCGGTTGCCCGATCTGGCAACGTTGGACGAATGACGGCACTGCGCCCGATGATGGATGTTTTGCAATTGAAAGTAACTAAATAATGAACGGAACTTTATACGGTGTGGGCGTTGGCCCTGGCGATCCAGAACTGCTGACATTGAAAGCGGTTCGCTTGATCAATGAATGCCCGGTGATAGCCTACCCTGCACCCGATACCGGCGACAGCTTGGCCCGCGCCATTGCCGCCCCGCATATTCCAGAAGGCCGCCATGAAATTGTTATTCGCACCCCCATGGTCGCGGGTAACTTTCCGGCCAATGACGTTTATGATCATTACGCAGATGAAATTTCGGCGTGCTTAAAACAAGGCAAAGACGTTGCTGTTTTATGCGAAGGCGATCCGTTTTTATTTGGCTCGTTCATGTATATTTACGAGCGCCTATCAAATGAGTTTCCGGCCCAAGTGATTCCCGGCGTATCATCTATTGGCGCATGTGCTGCGGCGGCGGGCGCACCTTTGGTTTCGCGCAATCAAGTCTTAAGCATCCTTCCCGCCCCCTTACCAGAGGCCGATTTAAAAGCCCGCATTATCAATGCTGATGCCATTGCCATTATGAAAGTCGGTCGGCATTTGAATAAAGTACGGCGCGTTGTTGATGCGTTGGGGTTGACTGCAAGCGCGCAATACGTGGAACACGCCACCATGGACACTCAAAAAGTGTGTGCCTTATCTGAACTCGATTCACCCAAAGCCCCATATTTTTCCATGATCCTTATTCGCAAACCGGAGACCACGCCTTGACCGAAATTGAAATGCCCGTTTTTGTTGCCCTAACAGAAAAAGGTGCTACCCTTGCCCGACGGTTACAAAAGACCGTTCCCGGGTCTCTGGTCCATGGACGGATGAGACGCGTTACTGATTGTGATCAAACTTTTGACGGTGTGATTTCGCATTTAGAAAATTTATTTACCGAAGGCCACCCGGTCATTGGTATTTGCGCGGCTGGTATTTTGATCCGCGCACTGGGCAGCCATTTGGGCAGCAAACGAACAGACCCGGCGGTCATAAGCATTGCCGAAGATGGCTCGAGCGTTGTTCCGTTATTAGGCGGGCACCGAGGAGCCAACCGCATGGCCCGTGAATTCGCAACAGAGTTGGGTGGTCATGCTGCGATCACCACAGCTGGAGACGTCAGTTTGGGCTACGGCTTGGACGATCCCCCCACGGGTTGGGCCATTACAGATGGCACTGATTACAAATCTTTTTCAGCGTCCCTTTTGTCCGGTTCATCCGTCAACCTTGTGACTGAGGTTGGCGATTGCGATTGGCTGATGGCAGGTAATTTGAGTTTAGATGACACAGCAGATTTGACCATCCGCGTTACCGACCAACACACCTCTTTATCCAATACTCAATTAGTTTTGCACCCCCCCGTATTGGCATTGGGCGTTGGTTGTGAACGCGGTTGTGATCTGGATGAAGTCTATAAATTAGTAAAAAAAACCATATCTGATGCAGGGTTATCGAAGCAATCAATTGCCTGCGTTACATCGATTGATGTTAAGTCAGATGAAAAAGCCGTTTTAGCCTTGGCTGAAAAATTAGGCGTTCCGGCTCGGTTTTTCAGTGCGTCAGAATTAGAAGCCTTAACCCCCAGATTAAAAACCCCGTCCGATGTGGTTTTTGCCGAGGTCGGTTGCCATGGTGTTTCCGAGGGCGCTGCATTAGCAGCAGCCGGCGTTGATGCGGAACTGATTGTTCCAAAAACAAAATCAGCCCGCGTGACGTGTGCCATTGCCCGAAGCCCAAAAGATATTAATACCAAAACCGTTGGTCGGGCACGTGGAAAACTAACCATTGTTGGCATTGGACCGGGCGCATCCGATTGGCGTACCCCCGCCGTCACCAAAGCGTTGACCAAAGCGACAGACGTGGTTGGTTATGGATTATATTTAGATATTTTGGGCGGATTGATTGACGGTAAAGAGCGCCACCAATCTGAATTGGCACAAGAAGAAGACCGGGTTCGGCGATCCTTAGAGCTGGCAGCAGAAGGCCGGGATGTGGCTTTGGTTTGTTCGGGTGATGCTGGTATTTATGCACTGGCTACTTTGGCTTTTGAATTACTTGACCGCGAAAAAGATACTGGCTGGAACCGCATAAATATTTCAGTTGAACCTGGTGTGTCCGCCATTCAAGCCGCAGCTGCACGCATTGGAGCACCCATTGGACACGACTTCTGTTTGATCTCTTTATCCGACTTGTTAACACCGTGGGATGAGATCGAACGCCGCTTGAAAGCCGCTGCCGATGGAGACTTTGTCGTTGGGCTTTATAACCCTGTATCAACACGCCGCCGCCACCAACTTGAGATTGCGCGCGATACATTGTTGACCGGACGCCCACCTGAGACGCCCGTCATCATTGCCCGCAATTTAGGCCGCCGAACTGAAAATGTTTCGGTTATTACGTTGGGTGAATTAACCCCTGACCATGCCGACATGTTGACCTTGGTGCTGATTGGAAATTGCCAAACACAACACTTTACGGCTGGCGAAAATTCGTGGATCTATACGCCGCGCGGATATGCAAAAAAGATGAGGGATTTAAACACATGACTGTCCATTTTATTGGAGCCGGACCAGGCTCTTCTGATTTAATTACGGTGCGTGGATTAAAACAGATTCAAGCGGCCACCGTTATTTTATACGCGGGGTCTTTAGTTCCAGATGCTATCATTGCCGAAGCTTCGACCGATGCGTTTGTTTTGGATACGGCGCCATTGAACTTGGATGAAATCATCCAGCACATTGTAGATGCCCATGCAAAAGGCTTGGACGTTGCCCGTGTGCATTCAGGTGATCCATCGATTTATGGAGCGGTAGCTGAACAAATGCGCCGGCTTGACGAATTGGGTATCGCATATGATGTAACACCCGGTGTTTCCGCTTATGCGGCGGCGGCGGCTGAATTAAAAACAGAATTAACTTTGGCTGGTGTTAGCCAAACGGTTATTGTAACCCGTACATCCGTTCGCAGTTCCGCCATGCCTGAAGGCGAAGACTTAGCCAAATTAGGCGCGTCTGGCGCAACACTTGCGATCCATTTGTCGGTTAATAACTTAGCCAAAGTCGTGCGCGATTTAACGCCGCATTATGGTGCCGATGGGCCTGTGGTTATTGCTTATCGCGTTGGCTGGCCAGATCAACAATTTATCCATGGCACATTATCGACCATTCGTGAAAAGGTAAAAAAATCAGGTATTACCAGAACCGCTTTAATTTTGGTAGGTCATGTTTTGGACCCTGAAAAATTTGATGATAGCCGCTTATATGCTGCCGATCATCACCACGTTTTACGGCCTAAAAAAACGATCCCGGCTTAAGGCCCCTACCTTAAATATTTTCTGCCAACCACTGTAAACAATCATCAACGGAACTGGTCCATAATCCCGGTAATTTTGCCGGGCGGCGCAACAAAACAATTGGGATTTCAGCTTCTAAAGCTGCGGTAATTTTGGGTAGCGTTGCGGCCCCACCGGAATGTTTGCTAACCAAAGCGTCGATCATATGTTTTTTTAAAAGAGCCCGTTCTGCATCCAAATCGAACGGAGGACGGCCGGTGATGATTTGATGACTGGCAAGATTAAGTGCTGTTTCAGGCGTATCGATCATTCGAACCAAAAACCAAATATCGCTTAGGTTTGAGAATGCATCTAAGCTCCGCTGACCGGTTGTTATAAATACACGCTTGGCCGAGTTTGAAATCTCTTCCGCTGCCGCTTCCATATTCACAACCTCAATCCAACGCCCGCCCGCGGGTAAATCCCACGCACCGCGCCCAAGAGTTATGCGCTTTACTTTACTTGTTGTGCACGCAACATAAGCGCTGTCGGACATGGTTTCAGCAAACGGATGTGTCGCATCAATAAGAATTTGAATTTGTTCACGATCCATAAATTCAGCCAACCCGGAAATCCCCCCAAAGCCGCCAGTGACCATACGGCCGGGGATAGCGATCGGGTCTTGTGTGATGCCTGCTTGCGAAGAAATAAATTCGGCCGTACCGTCAAACCTTGGTATCGCTTGCCGTGCTAATTCACGCGCTTTTCCAGTCCCTCCCAAAATCAGAACTTTGGTTTTAGCCATCATGCCGCCCCACCAATTGACCTTGGCGGTCATAAATCACAACATCAATTGTTGTGCCACCAGATAAGGTTGCCATTGCCACTTCGCGGACACCACGCGCTATAATATTGGCGATTGGAATTTGAGCTTCTGCGCATAGGGTTAAGACTTCCATACCTGTATTGGCCGCTCTAATTTTATTGCATAACTGATCATCCGCGCCCGCTGTTTTAGCCCGACTGGCCAAATCGCTTAAATCCAAGGCAGAGCGGGATGAATGTAAATCCAAATTACCTTGTGCAAGTTTCGATAATTTACCAAATCCACCAGCTATGGTTAAGCGCTCAATCGGTTGTTTGCGTAAATATTTAAGCAAGCCCCCAGCAAAATCTCCCATGTCGATCAAAGCTTGATCAGATAACTGGTAATGCTTGGCAATGGCGGCTTCAGACGTTGAGCCGGTGGCGGCTGCTATGTGGGCAATGCCTTGCTCCTTTGCCACATCAACGCCCCGGTGAATCGAATGGATCCACGACGAACACGAATAAGGAATAACAATCCCCGTTGTTCCTAACACAGACAATCCACCCTTAATGCCCAGCCGCCCGTTCATAGTTTTAAGGGCTAATTGTTCGCCGCCCGGTATGGAAATTGTAACATCCACATTCCCAGCGACGCCTAATTCTTCGCAAATATTGTGGATTGCCGCTACAATCATACTGCGGGGAGAGGGATTAATGGCTGGTTCGCCAACAGCCAACGGTAACCCCGGCAAGGTAACCGTTCCAACGCCGTCTCCTGCAAAAAATCGAACCCCTCTTGCGTCCTCAGACAAGCGCACTTCAGCAACAATTTCGGCTTCATGGGTGACATCCGGATCATCGCCGGCATCTTTGATAACACTGGCAATGGCCGAGCCACCTGTCAATTTCTGTTGAACCAGCTCAAAGCTGGGAGTTTGACCTTTGGGCAAAGTGATTTGCACCGTTGGCTGGAATGCACCCGTATGCAGCGCCCGAAACGCTGCCTGCGTGGCCGCAGTCGCACACGCCCCCGTGGTCCAGCCAAATCGAAGTTCTGTATCTGGTTTTCGTAATGTCATAAATCCATTTAACGCTGTTTGACGGTCTATCACCAGCGCCCAGATTATAAGGAATATTTAATCCATAGACTTGATGAATTCGGCTTACAGGGGCATAATACAACTTGATCATTTTCCCAAGGGAACGCCCATGTCTGATGAAACACCAAAAATTGAGCCCAAGCTCAATCCAACAACAGAAACTACAGCAAAATCAGGATCTGATGGAGCTACAGAAAAGGCGCCTCAAACGGCTAAAAAAGGCTCTACGGGCCTCACACGTATGGGCCCCTTATTAGCGGTTCTTGCAATCATAATTTCATTTGGATTGATGTTTGCTGCGCGTTCATACAAAACCGCCAACCCACCTGTCGCTAAAGAGGCAGGCCAACAAGCTCCAAAGGCCGCAAAAAAATCGACGATGACATCAACGGTTCAAATTGGGGGCCCGTTCAGTCTTGTTGATCATAATGGCAAAGCCGTTACTGAAAAAACATACGCGGGCAAACAGATGTTGATCTTTTTTGGTTACACCTTTTGCCCCGATGTCTGCCCAACCGCTTTAACAACTATATCTAACACGTTGGATATAGTCGGCGATGCGGCAGAGAATGTGGTGCCGCTGTTTATTACCGTTGACCCCAGCCGTGATACCCCTGAGCATTTAAAAGAATACGTTGGATACTTTCATCCTAAGTTGGTCGCGTTAACCGGGACTGAAGAGCAAATTAAGGCTGTTATAAAAGTCTTCCGTGTGTATGCCGCAAAAGCCAAAACCGATAACGAAGACCCTGAAGACTATTTAATGGATCATAGTTCGATCACTTATTTAATGGGCCCCGACGGGAAATTCCTAGAACATTTCAGCCACGGCATGGAACCAGAAAAAATTGCCGAGCGGTTGCTTAAACACCTGTGAGTGATAATCCTGCACCGGGGTTAATTATTGCGGCTCCGGCATCGGGAAGTGGTAAAACACTTTTCACTCAAGCGCTTTTGCATCATCTCAAAACGAAAAATATTGCCGTTGCTTCTGCCAAATCAGGGCCAGACTATATTGACCCGCACTTCCACACCCTAGCCAGTGGGCGCACCTGCATCAATTTGGACAGCTGGGCCATGCGGACTAGACACCTAACGCATTTAATCGACCAATTATCCATTGGTACGGATCTCATTATATGCGAAGGCGTTATGGGATTATTTGATGGAGCTGGCATTGATGATGAAAACGCAGATGGCTCAACCGCGTCCTTAGCCCGCAAAACCGGGTGGCCTGTTTTATTGGTTGTAGATGCTGCCAAACAAGCCCAATCCGTAGCGGCGCTTGTCCGTGGATTTGTTAGCCATGCCCTGGATGTTGAAGTGGCCGGTGTTATTTTCAACCGGGTTGGCAGCCCCGCCCATGAAGCACTTTTGCGTAAATCGATGCAAAAACATTTACCCGATGTTTGCGTGCTTGGGGCCTTACCCAGAAGCCCAGATCTGGTTTTACCTGAACGACATTTAGGATTGATACAAGCCCAAGAACACAAAGGTCACGATGTCTTTCTAGAGATCGCGGCACAATGGGTTGTAAAGCATATCGATATTACCAGATTGGTCGCCCTAGCCCGACCCGCAAAACCGCAACCAATGCCCGCCATCGACATCACTCTTGCACCATTGGGCTCACGGATTGCCGTAGCAAACGACGTGGCCTTTGCTTTTTCTTACCCCACAATTTTACAGGGCTGGCGCAACCAAGGTGCTGAAATCACTTTTTTTTCACCCCTTTTAGGTGATCATCCAGACGAAACATGTGATGCCGTTTATTTACCTGGCGGGTACCCTGAACTTCACGCGGGGAACTTATCAACAAACGGATTTCTGGATGGGTTAAAGAGTGCCGCCAAGCGCGACGCTTGTATTTATGGGGAATGCGGTGGGTTTATGGTCCTTGGCCAAGGTTTGGTTGATGCGGATGGCGCACGCCATGAAATGGCCGGGCTTCTAGCGGTAGAGACTAGTTTCGCCACCAGAAAGTTGCATTTGGGCTACCGTCAAACAACACTAACTACAGACGCTCCCATCGGTAAAAAAGGCCAGCGCTTCAAGGGACATGAGTTTCATTACGCCTCAATCACCAGCAAACCCCAAGGAAAATCCTTATTTAAGGCAACAACGACACAAGGTGATGCCTTGGATGATCTTGGTTGCACATCAGGCAAAGTTGCCGGATCGTTTATACATTTAATCGATCAAGTTGATTAAAACCCTAGGAACCTACCCCTGATAAACGTCGTTTCTCTTGCCTTTTAACTATCCTTGGTATACCACATTTACCATCATTAATTACAATCGGATGCTCCGTTTAGCATCGTTTTTTTCCTGGTATATATGTTTAAATCTGATCGTAAATCAAAAGTCGAAAAAGTGCCCTTCTGGAAGCAGAAGACTTTATTGGAAATGACCAAACCTGAATGGGAATCATTGTGCGACGGCTGCGGCCGATGCTGCTTAAATAAGCTTGAAAACGAAGATACACTAGAGATTTATCATACCAATGTGGCCTGCCGATTGCTTGATATGGAAACATGTAAATGTTCCAGTTATCCAGACCGCAAACGATTTGTTCCTGAATGTCAGATTTTAACGGCCCGAAACCTTAAAAAATATCCTTGGCTGCCTTCAACGTGTGCTTACAGGCTGTTATCGGAAGGGCGTGATTTAGCTTGGTGGCATCCTTTGGTATCGGGCGACCCTGAGACTGTAAATGAGGCCGGAATTTCCGTGCGCGGGCGCATTGTATCCGAGCGCGACACCAAAGATTTAGAAAACCACATTGTCAGTTGGCCTGCCTAAAAGCGATCCAATTTACGATTAACTGAATAGGAGAAACGTGTGACTTTACCTGCTGATCGATTTACCGGTGTTTTGGCTGCTGCTATAACCCCCGTTGATAAGAACCTAATCCCAAACGAAGCTTTAATGGCGGATCATTGTAAATGGCTGCTTAAAAACGGCATGGATGGCTTGGCCATTTTAGGGACAACGGGCGAGGCTAATTCCTTTAGTCTAAAAGAGCGCATTCGCATTATTGAAGGTTTGATTGAAGCCGGTGTTCCAGCTGAAAAAATGATGCCAGGCACGGGCAGCTGCACTTTGACAGATGCCGTTGTATTGACAGATTTGTGCGTCAAAGTAGGAGCGCGTGGCGTTTTGATGTTGCCGCCATTCTATTACAAAAAGCCAAGCGATGATGGCCTTTTTGCCTTTTTCAGTGAAGTAATTCAGCGCGTTGGAAACGATGCCTTAAAAATCTATCTTTACCACTTCCCACAACAATCCGCGACACCGTTTAGCCTGAGTTTGATTGAGCGTATGATTAAAGAATACCCCGACGCAATCGTCGGCATGAAAGACAGCTCTGGTGATTTGGACAATATGGTCGCAGCCGCTAAAAACTTCCCAGAATTCTGTGTGCTTTCGGGTGCTGATGATTTAATTCTACCCTTGCTTAAACAAGGTGGCGGCGGTTGCATTACGGCATGTGCCAACATTATGCCCGGATTGTTAAAGGAAATGTATGAAGGCTTCAAAGCCGGTAAGGATATAACCGAAGTAAACAACATGATTACTGCAGTTCGCACCGCAATGGCCAAACTTCCTGCGCCTCCAGGGCAAAAAGCTGTCATTGCACGCCATACAGGGAATGATGACTGGCGTACGATGCGCCCACCATTGATGAAATTGGAAGGTGATGCGTTGGCTCAATTGTATGCTGAGCTCGATGCAACCGGATATAAACTTCCACAAGTGTGATCGGTTTCTTTCGAAATTCCCAACAGGGATCACTCCCCACCGCTGAGTTAGCTATTGGTGGGGTGACAGTACCTGTTGATTTTCGACATAATGCCAAAGCCAAACGCATAATCCTGCGTCTAGCCCCTTCAAAAATACCTAATAAGCCCGATGGGGTTATTGTTACATTGCCCAGTGGCGTTGACTGGGAAGAAGGCCTGCGGTTTGCCCAAGCAAGCCAAGACTGGATCAGTGTTCGATTGTTAACGCTGCCTGAAAAAATCCATTTTGCCGATGGGGCAACGATCCCTTTTATGGGGGTTGATCACCGTATTCGCCATGTCCCCGGCGCCCGACGTGGTGTTTGGAGCGAGGAAAATGAAATTCGCGTCAGCGGCCCCCTCTCTCATTTACCAAGGCGGACCAAAGATTGGCTTAAAAAAGAAGCACGGCGCAAAATTGCCCACTTAACCCGAGAAATTGCCCCGATACGTGAACTCAGACCTGGCCGAATAACAGTTCGTGACACACGTTCCCGCTGGGGCTCATGTGCGGCGAATGGTAATTTATCGTTCAGTTGGCGCTTGGTCCTGGCTCCAGAGCACATCATTGAATATGTTGTTGCCCATGAAGTTGCGCATATAGAAGAACATAACCACAGCCCCCAGTTTTGGGCTGTGGTTGACGCCTTAACTCCACATTGTAAAGCGGGCCGTAAATGGTTGAAAGTTCATGGTGAAAAACTCCACCGATATGGTTAAGCATTCTTTAAATTAGTTTCCGTGTAAAAGAATATGAATACTCTTACTTCACAGGTCTTTTTGGCTTTCCGACAGGATGTGATTACAGAGAATAAAATGAGTGAAATAATAAACCCCGCTTGGCCAAAGACGCCAGAAGAAGTGACGGACTGGGAGTTTCTCAAGCCGTAGCTTTGTTTCGCTGATTTTGCTGGCTCATGTAGCCCTACTTCTAAAAGAATGCACAACGATAGTCATTCAACAGCTGTTCACCTGTGATGATGATGGGATGCACATCATGAAATAAATCATTGCATTGAACGGAATTATTCCCAAAGTTTTGGAAAAAATAGCCAATAAAGACACCTTAAAATCTATGCGCAATGAGACAGCGATCCTTTTACTAAAAATTAAAAAGGATAGAATAGAACAAGTTAAAGGATTTTTGAATAATAAAGATAAAATGACGCCCGACCGACAGCAATAAGTGGCTTATGGCCTCAAAAAAAAGCTAAGCGCAAGAGGCCGTATTTGTTTGATGGGCTTACGATGTTATTTGCATATACATTTCTTTAATTTTTGCTTGAAAAGCAACAACAACTAAAGGTTTTTGGATCAAGCAGAAGATCTTAATGCCGCAAACTTTAAACTTACTGACGACTCGAACAGCAAGTTCTTATGAATATCACCGTCTAAGTTTGTTTGTTTGTT
>JAPKAX010000047.1 GCA_028825025.1 Rhodospirillales bacterium
ATAAAATACTATATCCGTTAGAATAAAGGCTAAATTTGAATATCTCCCAATTAGATACTTTAGTACTGTGAAAATAGCGGCTGATATTCTCGACTAATTAATCCAAGCATTATCTCCAACCGCAGCGCAGTTCAAATAACCTAGCATGCAAGCATGCTAGGTTGCCTTTCCGATTGATTAGAAAGCTCATTCCTTGCTTCCTAATTTCTTTACCTGCAACATCATCACCAACATCACCAAACCAATTCATATATTCAATAAAAAAATATTCTCCAAAAGTAGTTTTCTACAACAAATATCAAACTGTGTTTGCAGCATACGTCTAAGCGAAAAATCCGTGGCGGTTACTTTGGGAGATGGTTAGGATTGGGTTACTTATTCATGAATTGGGAAAATTGAATCACATGGCACCTTCTCTAAAACGCCCGCTTGAGGGCATTCGGGTTACTGGGCTTGAGCAATATATGGCCGGGCCTTATTGCACGATGTTATTGGCAGATGCAGGGGCGGAAGTGATAAAAATTGAGCGCCCCGGCGTTGGAGATCCGCGTCGGTCCATGCCGCCTTTTGCCGAAAAAGACGGTAAGAAAAAAGCTGCCGGGTTTATGGGCTACAATCGCAACAAAAAAAGCTTAGCGCTTAATTTACGTGATCCAAAGGGGCAAGAAATCTTTAAGCTTTTGACCACCCAGTCGGATGTTGTGGTCGAGAACTTGCGCCCCGGCTCCATGAGCAAAATGGGTTTGGGACAAAAAGACATGCGCGCCCTGCACCCGAAACTCATTTGGGCAACTATTTCAGGCTTTGGCCGCAATGAAGATTACCGAGGCCCCTATAGCGACCGCCCGGCCTTTGACATTGTAGCAGAATCGATGAGCGGGATTATGAACTTAGTTGGCTTTGCCGATAAACCGCCCAGCTGGACGATTTATGGCATGGCCGATGTCTATTCGGGTCAAGTGACTGCGTATGGCATCATGCAGGCGTTGTTTATGCGTGAGCGCACCGGCGAAGGGCAATTTGTTGACTCGGCCATGTTCGACAACATGCTGGCTTTAAACGAATCGATGATCGCCCTTCATTCCGTATCGGGGCAAAACCCTCAGCGCGGCGTCTTCAAAAACCTATGGCCGCGCGGCGCATACCAAACCAAAGACGGCTTCATTGCACTGAACGTTCCCGACAACATTATTTGGGGTCGTTTGTGTGAAGCCATGGGTCATCCTGAATTAGCAACCGACGAGCGCGCTAATACGGGTACGGCGCGATCTGCAAACGTTGAGTTTTTACAGCCGTTATTAGAAGGCTGGTTAGGCACAATCAACCGCGATGAAGCGGTTAATACGCTCAACGGTATGGGCGTACCCTGTGGCCCAATCAACGATGCTGAAGACGTTGCAAATGACCCCCACGTCAAAGCGCGGGGATCTATCATGGCTATTGAAGATCCTGATGTTGGCACCTACGGCTTCGCCCGCTCTGTCCCAATGTTATCGAGCGCGCCTGAGCTTCGGAAAGACCCGTCACCCAATTTAGGGCAACACAGCCGCGAGATTTTGGAGAACTTGCTTGGGGTTTTACCTGATGATGTAACATCGTTAGCAGAACAAAAAGTAATCCAGACGACAGACTAAATCTGTGAACTTAAAAAAAGGGGTGCTATTATTAACAGCGCCCCAGAACATCCTCGTCATATAATAATCTTAGAATTACAATCGACCGACCCCAATTGTGCTCGGCTCACAAAACTGCCGACGGCGTTTCAGTTGGCTGCATAGGGTTCTTGCTTTTCCGTTGCTCGAAAAAGGCCCTGCCTTAAGCCGGTAATACGTCCCCTTACGCCCCAAAGCCACCCGTGTCACTTCATGGGATAAACCACCAAGCATCGAGCTATGAGCGCGGCGAATTTGTGCCCACCCGCGTTCGGCTTGTTTTTTTGAACGATAGGATGCCAGATGAACTCCGGGCTGTGGACTACTAGATTGCCTATTGGTTCCTGTTGGCTTTACAACCGCGGCCTTCGGAGCGGCCTTCGGAGCCGCTTTTGCAGGCGATGCAACTGGGGCTGAAGGGCGCATCGCAAGTTCGATGGCTTGACGCTCGCGTCCATATTCATTGGCATCAATATAACCCAAATTCTTTAATTGTTCCAAACGCCGCACACTATCCGCAGCTTGCATAAGGCCCCGCGGTGGAACACCTGGATTCGCAACAACAACAGGGGCTGAAGGCATCATAGCATCCAAAATCATCGACCGTTCAGCCGCATGCTGAGAGACTGAAATTGCCCGCATTTCTAAAGCACGACCAATAGCCCGCAACCGACCTGAAATTTGTTCCGTTGAGGGAACGGGTCGCTCGAGCCCCGCCGCAGGTGGCGGTGAGGTTAAGGGAAGTAATGCCCCAATATTCGTTCGGCGGCGCTGGTCATATTCATCAACTGTCAACAACCCTTGTTCTTTCAAAGCCCTTAACGTTGAAAACCGCGACATGGTGTTTGAATCCCCCCCCGCGAGCTTTCCGACAGAAGGAGCGACACCTGCAGCAGCTTGCATCGGTCGGCCAAGCATTGTCGACGACGTTGGGGCGCCCGTAACAGTAACCATGGGTTGAGCGATGGGGATTGGAGCTGTTCCTGTGATCTGCATAGGAGTTGCCGGTGCATTTGCAGGTACACCCCCGCTTTCAAGCAAAGATAAATTAACGCTGGCGATTTGCACGGCAGGCCGTGTTGTTAGTTTATTCCAAACAACAAACTGATGGGAATCATCCGGACGAAGCGCTAATATAGATTCATACATTTGCCGCGCTTTAGTCAACTGCCCCGTATTTTGGTACAAAATCCCGGCCCCAATAAGCGCATCGATATCGCGTGAATTGGCTCGTAAAGCTTTAAGAAAGTACCCTTCAGCGGTAACATAATTGCCTTTGGCGAGCTCTGCTACGCCTAGTTCTGCTTGATCATTTTCATACATAGGGCTGCCGGCCCAGAAGGATTCTGTAAACAGTTCATTTTGCAGCAATGAACATCCGCTTAACGACAGAGCAGCTACAATAGCAACAGCCACATGTTTAATCGACTTAATCAAGGTGTTTTCCTTATCCCCCCGCTTCGTTGCACAGCCACCCAATTTAACACTTAATAGCTACAACATATGGGGGTTTACACTACAATTTGTGTGTAAACCACATGCAAATACTAGTGGCAGAAGCGTAAATTGCAACAAAGAAACAAAAAACAGTCGGTATCGAAAATGTTAAAACCAATAAATTCAATGCCTTAGATAAAAACCATAGATATTAACTGGCCGATTAACACATCAAACCTATTAAATGGAAGGTAAAAAACCGGTAACAGCCGCTTTTTCTTAACATGCGATTCCCTAAAAAATAAGAATCCAGCGCGGCTTATGGCAAATAGATATGGCCTTCCATATACAAAACGGCGCGCCCAGCCATTTTAACACGATCACCAGCCAACTCGCAAAAAAGATCACCACTGCGTTCAGATATTTGCCGGGCATGGAGTTTAGATTTCCCCAACCGCTCAGCCCAGTATGGCACAGATGTGCAATGGGCCGAACCGGTTACCGGGTCTTCATCAACACCTTGATGCGGGGCAAAATAACGAGAGACGAAATCGCACGTATCGCCCGGAGCCGAAATAATCAGACCATCTCCTCCCAAGCCTTTAATATAGGCTAAATCGGGAAGGAAGGATTTAACCGATGCTTCGGTATCAAACACGGCTAAGTTTTTGGCCGCGCACAAAAACTCCGAAGGCACACAGTCATGCGCGGCTTCAAACCCACCCGGCAGGGCGATAGCGGTACCGGGACGGGCAGGGAAATCAAGTTCGATCAAATCGCCCCGGCGGCTGACATTCAAGGGGCCGCTTTTTGTCTCGAACGAAATCGTATTTACCGAAGTATTGAGTTTTTCGAAAATCAAATAGGACGATGCAAGCGTCGCATGACCGCACAAATCAACTTCTGACGTGGGCGTAAACCATCTTAATTCATAGCTCGTCTTTCCAGATGGCACGAAAAAGGCGGTTTCAGATAAATTGTTTTCGGCCGCCAAATTTTGCATAACGTCGTCCGGTAACCATCTGTCCAAAGGACAAACAGCTGCCGGATTTCCGCCAAATAGTGCGTCAGAAAAAGCGTCAATCTGATAGATAAGTAGCTTCATTAAAGCGCATCGACAACAGCTTGCCCCAGCTCACGGGTATTGGCTTTTCCGCCCATATCCGCTGATAAGGTCAAACCATCCAAAATAACTTTTTCAATAGCAGCAACAATATCATCCGCCGCTTCTTGATGACCCAAATGCTCAAGCATCATTGCAGTAGACCAAATTTGCCCAATAGGGTTCGCAATCCCTTTGCCCGCAATATCAGGAGCAGACCCGTGGACCGGCTCGAAACACGATGGGAAGTCGCGTTCTGGGTTAATGTTTGCACTGGGTGCGATACCAATGGTGCCAGCAATCGCTGGACCCAAATCAGATAAAATATCGCCGAACAAGTTTGATCCTACAACCACGTCAAACCAATCGGGGTGTAAAACAAAATTGGCGGTTAAAATATCGATATGGAATTTATCAGTTGTGCATTCCGGATACTCTTTCGAGACTTCTTCAAAACGCTCGTCCCAAAAGGGCATGGAATGGATAATTCCGTTAGATTTGGTGGCTGAGGTTACATGCTTGCGATCGCGAGTTTTAGCCAACTCGAACGCATACCGCATAATCCGGTCGGTTCCCCGGCGGCTGAAAATACTTTGCTGTACAGCGAGTTCATCCGGTGTGCCTCGGTACATGCGGCCACCAATTTCAGAATATTCACCTTCGTTGTTTTCGCGAACAATCCAAAAATTAATGTCATCAACACCGCGCCCCGCCAACGGACACGACATGCCTTCAAACAACCGAATGGGCCGGATATTCGCATACTGTTGGAATTCACGACGGATCGGGATCAATAGTCCCCACAATGAAACGTGATCGGGAACACCTGGGAACCCGACAGCACCCAAAAGAATCGCATTATGATCTTTAATTTGATCCAATCCGTCTTCAGGCATCATCGCACCCTTTTCATGAAAACGCTCGCAGCTCCAATCTTTTTCATCGTACTGAAATGAAATGTCATGGCGACCGGCAATAACATCTAAAACCCGAATGGCTTCAGGCATGACTTCGTTGCCAATACCATCGCCCGGAATAACTGCAATTTTATAACTGTTGGTACTCATTAAATTTAGTGCTCCGATTATTTGATTAAGCGTCCGTCAGGCGAATATTTACCCGGCGATTGTGTTTACCTTTATTCTCGATCTTGCCCACTTCCAAGCGACCAATTTCGCTAGTGCGTTTAACATGTGTGCCACCACAAGGCTGCAAATCGACATTGTCGCCAATTTTCATAATCCGAACATGCCCTGAGCCGGTTGGCGGCTTAACCGACATCGTTCGAACCAAATCTTGGTTTACGGCCATTTCTTCATCGGTGATCCACGATATTTCAAGCGCATGATCTTCGTCGACCAGGCGGTTAAGCATCGCCCCAATGACTTCTTTATCAAGGGCGGTATCTTCTAAATCGAAATCCAACCGACTTTTATGTGGGCCAACTGAGCCGCCCGTAACGCCGCCTTCAATGGTCGCGCACAATAAATGACACGCCGTATGCATGCGCATCAACCGATGGCGCCGCTCCCAATCCAGCTCAGCCGTGACAACATCACCAACCGCTAAATCAGCTGCTTCGCTGTTTGTTTGGTGGCAATAGCGGCCCGTAGCAGGGTCTTTTCGTGTGTCAGTAATTTGAATTTCAGAGCCATCCGCTTTTTTAAGCACGCCCGTATCGCCCAACTGACCGCCGCCCATGGCATAGAAAACAGTTTGATCAAGCTCAACGCCCGCGTCATCAACGGATAAAACCGTCGCTTCACAGCTTTTCAAATATGGGTCTTCACGGAATAATTCTTCAGTCATTTAAATCCCAACCAATGCATTTCAATTTAGCGCAGTTTAGCGTTTCAATTGGCACTTACCAATGCTTTAGCGAATAATTTCCGATCCGCATTGCCACCAGACAGAATAAGGCCGGCTTTTTACCCTGCATTTGACTTTGTTCTTTGATCAGCCCTCCCGATGGTGCGGCAGTAGTTTCCCAAAGGCACGAATTTTGCAAACTTGACTGTAGCAGGCGTTCAGCGCGTAGAAGATTTACTTAATAACCGACCACGTAAAGCACTCAACTATCATTCACCCGGATGGCTGCTCCTTTAATGGCTGAAATCGCCAGACGCTGGTTTAGTGATAGAACCGTTGACGCGGTGATTAAATGGCAACAACTGCATTTAGTGGGTTTCAAGTGGCAGCAACCCCCACCGCCTTTCATTTATGGTTAGAGCTGCCCCAACCTTGGAGGGCCGATGCTTTTAGGGCAGAAGCGGAACGACAAGGCGTTTTATTGGTCACAGGCGAAGCGTTTATTGCAGGGCGTGAACTAGCCCCACACCCCCTTAGGATTTGCATCGGTGGCAGCAAGTCCATCCCTAACATCAAACGTGGGCTTGATATTATTACAAAACTTTTAGTTAAACGCCCTGATAGCGGTTTCAATCTGGCCTAATTTAGCTTGCCGCATGTTCAACTGCGGACACAATATCATCAACCACCGACAAAATAAGGGATTCGTCTTCCCCTTCAACCATCACCCGGATCAAAGATTCTGTCCCTGATTTCCGGATCAGCACCCGCCCGGTATCGGACAAGCGCGCTTCGCCTTCTTTAATTGCATTTTTCACGTGTGTATCATCTAAAGGCTGACCTGCCCCATACCGTACGTTTTTCAAAAACTGTGGTAACGGATCGAACAATCGAGTTACTTTGCTGGCCGGGCCATCGGATGCAACAACAACGGCTAAGACTTGCAAAGCAGCCATCAAACCATCACCTGTTGTTAAGTGCTCACCCAAAACAATGTGACCCGATTGCTCGCCACCAATGTTAAAGCCATTAGCCCGCATATGTTCTACCACATAGCGATCGCCAACTTTTGTCCGCTCTAAATTCAAACCAATTCCTTTTAAATATTTCTCTAAGCCAAGATTAGACATTACAGTCGCAACAAGCCCGCCGCCCTTTAAAAGGTCACGGTCAAGCCAGTTCTTTGCAATCAAAGCCATGATCTGATCGCCATCAACCATGGCACCCTGCTCATCACACACCATCAAGCGGTCCGCATCACCATCCAAAGCAATACCAATATCCGCTCCATGAGAGACAACTTGACTGCACATGTAATCCGTATCGGTTGATCCACAACCTTTGTTGATGTTATATCCATCAGGATCGACCCCAACCGGTATAACCTCAGCACCCAACTCCCAAAGAACTTCTGGCGCGACTTTATAGGCTGCACCATTGGCGCAATCGATGACAATCTTTAACCCATCAAGAGTTTGCCCACGTGGAAACGTACGTTTTACAAATTCTGTATACCGGCCACCAGCATCGTAAAGGCGTTTTGCTCGGCCAAGTTTTGAGGACGCAATCATATTTTCGCTCATACCATCAGCAACATTGGCTTCAATTTCAGCTTCAACAGCATCTGATAGTTTATAACCATCCGGGCCGAATAATTTAATGCCATTGTCTTCGAACGGGTTATGGGATGCTGAAATCATAACGCCCAAATCAGCCCGCAACGACCGCGTTAACATGGCGATGGCAGGCGTTGGCATCGGCCCAACCAAAATCACATCCATGCCCATCGATATAAAGCCAGCGGTTAATGCAGGTTCCAACAAGTAGCCCGATAAGCGGGTATCTTTACCAATAACAACCCGGTGACGGTAGTCGCCATTACGAAACTGCAAAGCTGCTGCCATGCCGACTTTTAAGGCGACTTCAGCAGTCATATTACCGCGGTTTGCCGTGCCCCGAATTCCATCTGTACCAAATAGCTTTGTTGTCATCAAATTCTGCCACTGTATCTATTGTTGTTATAGCTTAACCCGCATTGTTTGCGAATTCTGCACACAAATTGTTACTATATGTTAAGCGGGCTTGGTTAATTTAAGATTAGCCGTATCAAAATCTTTCCGAATTAGAGTTGATACCTATGGTTTGGCTTAAATTAAAGCCGATACCAACTGTTCCCATTCCTCTTGAATAGTTCCCGTTGCAACCGGCTTATCTGCGCGCCGGTACCAATACCCAGCATTAGCCAAATCACCTTCATCACGATGTAAAAAGGCATGGACCCAATCACCTTCAGGGCTTTTCTGGCTTTGCGCAATCGTATGCGCCAAGTCCCAATTGCCGTTCGCTTGATGCCATAGAGCTTCTAAAATTAGCACAACATCACTGGGCGGGTTCGTATTTGATAAGGATCTTCTAAATTCATTAATAGTCATCATCGTTCCTATTTTCAGATTTAGGGTCTAGACCCTAAGCAGATTGTATATAGTCACAAATAAGAAGCGCTTGCTTGGATTCCCGAACATCATGCACCCTAAAAATCTGCACGCCCTTTGTTCGGGCATAAACCGCGGCCGCTAAGGAACCAGGTAATCTGTCTTGCGGGTTTTTAGTATCCGTAATCGATCCAATAAATCGTTTTCTCGAAACACCCAACACAATAGCACACCCGTGCTCATGCAGGCGCTCAATTTGTTTTATAATTTGCAAATTGTGATCAACGGTTTTGCCGAACCCAATACCCGGATCAATGGCGATTTTTGATCGCGCAATTCCAGCAGCTTCACAGGCTTTTATACGCTTTTCTAAATAATCAGAGACTTCACGAGGTGCATCTTCATACATCGGAGCATTTTGCATGGTACTGGGCACGCCCTGCATATGCATTAAAATAACGGGGCAGCCTAAATTTGCCGCTGTTTCTAATGATTTAGGGGCACCCGATAGCGCTGTTACATCGTTGATAATATGGGCACCAGCTTGAATGGCACCAACCATCACTTCAGCGTGCCGAGTATCAACGGAAAGTACTACGCCAGTTTCCAATAAACCCTCTATTACCGGAATTACGCGATCTAGCTCTTCTGAAATTGAAATTTCTTGAGCGCCTGGACGGGTGGACTCTCCACCAATATCCAATATATCAACGCCCGCTTTGACCATAGCCTTTCCGCGGGCAACAGCGTCAGCTTGCGTGAACGCTTCACCAGCGTCTGAAAAGCTATCTGGAGTTACATTTATAACACCCATTATACGCATTTGATCTAACGACAGTCGTGCATATGAAGTGGGCTGTTGGGCCATTTATTAAGGCCCTTTATTTAAGATTCAGGCTGAGGCTCAGCGCCACCCAGATCAGAAGAGCCTTCATCCTTCTTCTTGTTGGGACCGCTAGATGGAACAGACGTGCGGTGCCCACCTTCTGGTTTTGCATCATCGCCATCATTTCGGGAAATGTCTTCCCCATTTAACAAGGCGGTTACATCTTCACCTGATAGAGTTTCATACTCCAACAAGGCCCGAGCGATGATTTCTAGCTCATCACCGTGCTTAACCAAAATTCGATGTGCTTCCGATTCGGCTTCTTCAACCAAACGGCGGACTTCATCATCAATCATTGCAGCCGTTGCATCAGATACGTTTTTAGAGCGGGCAACAGAATGCCCTAAGAAAACTTCTTCTTCATTATCTGAATAGCGTAATCGGCCCAGTTTGTCAGAAAATCCATATTCAGTCACCATCCGCCGTGCCATACTGGTGGCTTGTTGAATATCATTACCAGCACCTGTTGTGACGTTTTCTTTACCGAATGTCAGCTCTTCCGCAACACGCCCGCCATACATCATCGCCAAACGAGATTTCAGCATGATTTCTGAATAGCTCAACTGATCGCGTTCAGGCAAGTTCATGGTCACACCCAAAGCACGGCCACGGGGAATAATTGTCACTTTATGTAACGGATCAGTTTTGGGCATGTGAATACCAACCAACGCGTGACCTGCTTCATGATAAGCCGTCAAAGATTTTTCTTCCTCAGTCATAACCATGGAACGACGCTCAGCGCCCATCATAACTTTGTCTTTAGCCATTTCAAAATCTGACATCGTCACAACACGCTTGCCTGTACGCGCTGCCAAAAGGGCCGCTTCGTTGACCAAGTTAGCTAGATCCGCCCCTGAAAAGCCGGGGGTGCCACGAGCAATAACACGGGCATCAACATCTGGAGCCAAAGGCACTTTTTTCATGTGCACTTTAAGAATTTTCTCACGGCCAAGAATATCTGGATTTGGAACCTGGATTTGGCGGTCAAAACGACCGGGACGCAACAATGCGGGATCCAAAACGTCTGGACGGTTGGTTGCGGCGATCAAAATAACGCCTTCGTTTGATTCGAAACCGTCCATTTCAACCAATAACTGGTTCAACGTCTGCTCGCGCTCGTCATTGCCGCCACCAAGGCCGGCGCCACGATGGCGACCAACAGCATCGATCTCATCAATAAAGATGATGCAAGGCGCATTTTTTTTACCTTGTTCAAACATATCGCGGACGCGGCTTGCGCCAACACCGACAAACATTTCAACAAAGTCGGATCCGGATATTGTAAAGAACGGAACATTAGCTTCACCAGCAATGGCACGTGCTAATAACGTTTTACCTGTACCAGGAGGGCCAACTAGCAAACAGCCTTTTGGGATTTTTCCGCCTAAGCGTTGAAATTTCTGAGGATCTTTCAAGAAATCTACGATTTCTTCAAGTTCCTGTTTCGCTTCATCAATACCAGCAACATCGTCAAAGGTGACACGACCCGTTTTTTCGGTCAGCAACTTGGCTTTGGATTTTCCAAAGCCCATGGCTTTTCCGCCGCCGCCTTGCATTTGGCGCATGAAGAAAACCCACACACCAATCAAAAGCAGCATTGGGAACCACGAAATAAGAATACTAAAGAGCGTTGGGGAGCCATCATCCGCAGGAACAGCGCTAATTCGTACCCCTTGAGTGGTCAAATTAGAAACCAAATTGGGATCATCCGGGGCGTACGTTTGGAAGGTCCGTCCATCGCGGTAATGACCATTTATGGCTTGTCCTTGAATGGTGACATCTCGCACATCACCAGACTGAACCGACGTCATGAAATCTGAAAATGCCAATGACATTTGTGGATTCCGCTGTGTAGACCCTTGAAATAAGTTGAACAGGGCGAAAACAAGAAGGGCTATGATGACCCAGAGTGCCAGATTCCTACCGAAGTTCAAAATAACACCCCTTCACAATAATCAAAATAAAATACGTTTAGCGGTTCAACCGCTTTCAGATACTGAGATAGTCGGTTTCATCGGAGAAGCAACCGAAAATCCCATATCAGACATAGAATTAAGGGGGCAAAATGAAAGATAAGCTAAAATATCACCCGAATTTTCTTGATCAACAGCAATATCGTTGCGGAAAAACCCAAAATGCGGCATAGCAAAAACACCAGCGTCATCACAAAGAACAGGCAAGCTACGACGTATCACAGCTTTTATTTTATTATGTTGCGATTTGTCTATATGTAATTTTACTTCGGCCCAATCTTGATCATCAAGCACGCGGACAACCACATTACCTTGGCTTAATAACAATCCATGCCCAAATGTCATTTTAAATCGATGATCCCAATGAATTGTTTCTTTTGGAGCGACGACAACTGGAAGTGGGAGCCCTCTTTTTTCCCGCGTGACCAAAAAACCATCACGTTTATGTATAATCTGGCATCCCCCCCCAGTTACCGAAGAGGCGTTATAGTTTAATAGCTTGCCGACCAAAAATTCTAATTGAGTTCGGCTTGGAGCATAAGAACGACCGCCAACTGTCATCAGCACGCGTGCAAACAAGCGCATGACATCATCAGTCGAGGCATTTGTCAGAACCCTCAAATTAACATGGGCAAATCCAAGCGGGCTCAACTGCACCTCACTCGCAATAAGTGCCGACAATGCCCAGCTATTACGCAGACGAGAATTGCCAAACTGTGCTGCCGCTGTAGCTGCATCGAGACAGGAAATTTTTTCATCTTTAATGCGTAATCGCATCCGAACACGTTCAAATATAGGATTCTGATTTGACGGGTCTTCCACCCATTCGGCTTTCTGGTCCGTCAAAAACTGGCGTAAGTTTTGAGTATTCTCAGCCAATAATGGGCGCAGTAATCGGCAATGGGAAAGTTCAAGAATTTGACTCATAGCTGCCAATCCATCAGGCCCGCTGCCATGCTCTTTGCGCATTAAATAGGTTTCAGCTTGATCGTTTTCATTATGTGCGACCAGTAAATGCAAAACACCATTATCTTTGCACCACTTATCCATAAGCCGATAACGAGCATCGCGCGCCATCGCTTGAATTCGGCTTTTAGGCTTTGCACCTTGCCAGCTTAAAATTTGATGTGTCATCCCAAGAGCGTTTATCCACCCCCCAACCCTTTCAGCCTCAGATCGAGAATCAGAACGTAAACCGTGATCCACCGTCAAAACGGTGACCTGTCCGCCATTCGACTTTGCCCACTCATGAGCAAAATACGTCAAGGCGATGCTATCACCGCCTCCTGATACAGCTATGGCAATATGGGGGTCGTATTCGAACGGTCCAAGCCTATCCATCGCGTCCGCAAACCGCACATAGATTTCCGTCTTTTCTAAAGACTTGATCATTCTATCAGGGACAGGAATTTCGCTTGCGTTGTAGTGATACAGCATTTTTTACGCCATCTAAGGCTTTAGGAAAGTCTGCTAAAACCTTACTAAAGGTAGCGCAGGCTTCTTTATTTTTATCTAACCCAGCCAAAGACATGCCCAGCTTTAACAACGAGGCAGCTGCCTTGGGTCCTTTAGTGTCCTTCGAAAACCCTTCAAAGAAAATCTGGGCCGCAGCTTGATAAGAACGGCGTACATAATAGGTTTCACCCAACCAATATCGGGCATTATTCGCTAAGTCCTCATCTCTGTGCGCGATTAAAAATTCTTTAAGGGCGACTTCAGCTTGTTCATAATTGGTTTGGCGTAACAAATTAATGGCAAAGGTGTATTGCTCCTTTACGGTACCTGCGGGCAATACTCCTTTTGGTGATGCAGGCTGTGCTGCATTTTGCCCTAAAGTAACTTTACTTCCTGCTGATTTAGCTTCTTTAGATTTCTCAATTTTATCGACTTCAGTTAGTGGAACAGTACCTAAGGATTGAGACCCTGACGCTGGTGCTACTGTTTGTACTCCAGCTGGCGATGGGCCCGCGCTCATGCCCGGAGATCCAGCACCTTGATTCCCATTCTGTCCATTACGCCCTTCAAGCGCTGAAAGACGATAATCAACATCACTAACCAATTTTTCCAAACGCTCATTAATTTGAACAATTTGATGATTAACAAATTCAACAGTTCCAGTCGCGGCACGTGTATCCGTTTCAAACCCGTCCATACGTGCGCCCAATCGAGCAATAGCAGAACCATCGGCAGCAGTTACAGAACCCGATCCCGATGAAGATGCAAATGGAGTAGGTTTTTCACCCCGTGATAATTGAACATTAAGTGTACGGATGTCGCGCTCAAGGCGCTCTAATCGATCAAGAAGTGGTTGGATGTTTTGCTGTTGTGCGAAAGCCGTTGAAGAAAGAGCAACAATCGTAACTCCAAAGGCCATACCGATAGCTGAAAGGCGAAACATCTGAGATAAACGCGACATGTGTGGTCTCCATAACTTGCTATAATTAGGTCATGTTACCATGAGATACAGGCAAAAATAAGACGCCAGCCCTCGGTTTAGACCGGAAGACAGGCGTCAAATTTAGAACCACCGTTATCGGAGTGCGGTATTCTCTAGCAGCACCGGAAACAACTGTTACTGAACAACAGTGACTGAACGACGGTTTTGAGTCCAAGATGCTTCCGTTGAACCAACGGCGACGGGACGCTCTTTCCCATAAGAAATCGTACGCACCCGAATTGGGTTAAGACCAAGCTGGACAAGATAGTCTTTTACAGAGTTTGCCCGGCGCTCGCCTAAAGCCAAGTTGTACTCGCGCGTACCGCGCTCATCGCAATGGCCTTGAACAACAATTTTCGCTGCTGGATTTGCGTTTAACCATGCGGCCTGCTTATCAAGCATCACGCGGCTTTTGTCGTTAAGTGTGTATTTGTCATATCCAAAGAATACACGATCACCAACATTAGCAACCAAGTCTTCTTGAGAGCCCGGTACAATAGCATTAGTGGGTGCAGCGGAAACAGCTGGTTTTGCAGTGGCAGCAGAACCAGCACCACTTGTTGTTCCTTTGTCTTCAGAACCAGAAGCACAGGCGCTCAATAGCGCAGCTGCAGCGAGAACACCAAAAATCTTAAAGCGCATTTAATTCCCCCTTCACCGGGATAATAATTTACTGTCGTTGCTCAATATTGAGCAATTCTAACATATTAGGCAAAACATAAGCCTTGAGTCCTAATTAATTAAAGAATCGAGCCCTAAATTCAAGTGTTTTTTTCATCAAACGCATTGAAGCACAAAGATATCAAAAGAACACTAAGGTATTAATGGGGACCAAGCCGGGTCAGAAGCGCCCATTGGAGTGATGATTTCGCGTAAGTTGTGCCCAGTTAAGTCAACACTAAACAAACGCGATCGCCCCCCCTTTCCATCCGGTGTCGATTTGCTTTGACGGAAAAACATTAAAACACGTCCGTTTGGTGACCACGTAGGTGATTCAACCAAAAAATCTTCATCCAACAAACGTTCACCAGAACCATCAGGGCGCATAACTCCAATAAAGAAGCGGCCTTTGTGCATTTTTGTAAACGCTATCAAGTCACCACGTGGCGACCATACAGGTGTTGCATAACGGCCTTTACCGTAGCTAATGCGGCGAACCGATTTGCCATTTTCAGTCATTACATAAATTTGCTGGGTGCCACCACGATCAGAATTAAATACAATATTTACACCGTCTGGGGAAAAGCTGCCCGATGTATCGATGGCCGAATGGAAAGTAAGTTGAGAAACTTTTCGAGTTCTCAAGTCCATCGTGTAAATATCTGAGTTTCCTCCCTTGGCCATGCTGATAACGACTTTTTTACCATCTGGGGAGAATCGGGGAGCAAAGGTCATACCCGGAAAGTCGCCTAAAATTTCTTGTCGTCCCGTATCGATATTGAAAATATAAACCCGAGGTAAATTACCAAAATAGGATAAATACGTAATTTCCTGCAACTCAGGAGAAAATCGTGGTGTCAAAACCAAAGAAGATCCATCTGTCAAAAAGCGATGATTTGCACCATCTTGATCCATAATTGCTAATCTTTTTTTGCGTTTATCTGCAGGGCCTGATTCTGCAATGTAAACGATACGCGTATCGAAATACCCGGTTTCCCCCGTGATCCGCTTATAAATCGCATCTGAAATGATATGGGCAACACGGCGCCAATTATCTGGAATAGTAAAATACGCTAAGCCAACCATTTGGGTTTCTGCATACACATCCCATAAGCGAAACTCGACACGAAGCCTGCCATCTGGAACCAGCTCTGCCCGGCCCTGAACCAAGGCTTGCGCACTAATAACACGCCAGTCTCCAAACCGGGGAAGTGACTGCAAAGCGTCAGTTGTTTGAATGAAGGCTTTACGATCAATTGATTTAAACAAACCAGATCGTTCTAAATCGGTTGCTATAACTCGTGCTATATCGCGGCCAAACTTTTTTTCGACTGCAGACTTCCCACTCATATCCGCAACAGCAATTGGCATCGGCTTTACGGAGCCTTGTGTGATATCGATCCGCAGTTCCGCATGAGCTGGCCTAATAAGAATTGCTGCCAGCGCGATAACGGTTGAATAAATCCATTTTCTTGAAAGACGTAAAAGACCTGACATAGTTAAAACATATCCTTAGGATTGAACGTAAGAGTAATCTGTTGCCATTCACTATATTTTTCAAGTGGCAGCTTGAGGGGATTGCACTTTGGATTCAAGACTGCTCTTCGTGCAGACTCAGCAGCGGCCCGATAAAACGGATCACTTCTCATGCGCGCGGCATCAATCACCCGGGCATCGCGAACCGTTGCATCCGGGTTCATAACAAGCGCCACTTCAATAACCAAATCTTGAGCATCTTTAGCCCCCGCCGGTACATTCCAACACCGCTTAATTTGCTGACGAATAGCATCCACCTCACTTATCGATAAAGGTTGACCCTGAATATGTTTTTTTGAAGGCGTTTTAACGGCTTCTCCCATTTGCTTCATAAAGTCGAGGTTTTTTTCTTTTTGCTCAACTGGGAGTGGCGCTTTTGGTTGTTTTTTAATATCGTCCAAAAGATCTTTCATCGCCTTGGCAAAAGCAACAGGCGGCT
>JAPKAX010000291.1 GCA_028825025.1 Rhodospirillales bacterium
AGAGTTTTGAAAGAGTTTTCAAGAAAATAGTGGTCTTGGCAGGAATTCAAGCATTATTTTTTTCAAATACTTGGCCTCACTGTTAAGTAAAAAAGGTTCGTTGTTTCCATTCAATAAACAAAAATGCCTCACCACGCCGGTGTCCATGTGATTGCGCTGATCAGACGGCATAAGCGAACTGACAAAGGGAGAAATATGAAAAAAACCTCACTATACATCAATATTGTTATTATGTATCAATGACTTAACAAGGCGGTGGTGGTCCCGGCAGGACTTGAACCTGCAACATCCCGCTTAGAAGGCGGGTGCTCTATCCAGTTGAGCTACGGGACCTTTGAGGCGAACGTAACAATATACAATCCGTCGCTGCGCATTTTTAGACTGAACCGCCGGTTTCAACAACTCTCAAAACACGGATTTGATTAAAAAGTCTAATTCAAGGAGGGGCGAGATCTGCGCCCTTCAAATAATCCATCAGCTAGACTTAAATCAATTTCAATCAAGACCGCCAGATGCGCTGCATTGGGATGCGTTATGGCTTCTAGGGTATGGGTATCCACAAACAGGCTGAGATTGAGCATTTTCGTGCGTACAGGCTCAGGGACACGACAATTTTCCGCAGCCAGCCCCACTTGAATAGCCGTCCATAACCGTTGGTTGAATTGCAGAGCCTCGATATATTCAGTGAAATTTTTAATATTTTCAGCCGCTTTTTTTAACTGTGCAGCAGCGCGCTTAAAAGCCAGAACCTCCATCTGTAATGGGGTCATAACAGAGGTTTGGGCGCGTTGATAGGCGCTCATGGCGGCTTTTTGGTTTATTGGTTTGTTTGAGTACATAGTTTCCAGGGGCTCCATTATGTTTATAAAACAATGATGGTTACCATTCTGGTACCGAGATTACGTTGAAGCTGAATTTCCTAATTCAGTCTCAACGGATTGAGAACTAGTTCAGTCGCAATAAGTTACGAATTAGTTCAATCGTAACAGGTTGGCCAATGTTTTTTCTGATTCAAATAACGAATCTATTTGGACAATGGCAAGATCATGTCTGGTTTGCAAAGCTAAAATGGTCGCAGATTCTTCTTCTAGATCAGCTACCGTAAGTTTTTTTGCGCCTTCGCCTAATAATTCAATAAGATTTTGCACAAATTCTGTTCGA
The DNA here is from genome assembly GCA_028825025.1 of Rhodospirillales bacterium. Classification (GTDB taxonomy): domain Bacteria; phylum Pseudomonadota; class Alphaproteobacteria; order Rhodospirillales; family Casp-alpha2; genus JABMNT01. The sequence goes on from JAPKAX010000291.1 coordinate 1,162, forward strand.
GAATCTAGTATAGAATCTTTTGTCTCAAACGTTGCCTTGGTTCCTCCCAAAGTAACTAATGCCGAATCAAGCTCTGCGATCGAGGCTGCAATGCCTGCGTTTGTAGCGAAGTTACCGGCTGTATCGACCGCTGAAATGCTTAGCGATGCTGCGCTTGATGAAACACCTGATATGGTAACCGTGCTTGTTGAATTGTCAGCCAATCGTACCGTCAGAGAACCGGGTGAACTGGCGATTAAGTTGGTTCCTAAGAACGTTGCTGCGCCAATGATCGTTGATATTTGATCCCGAAGGTCGTCGAAATCTGATTCCGCAACTTGGCGCTTTGCACTAGTGATAAAAGTGCCGTTTGTAGATGATGCAACACCCAAATCGGCAGCCAAATTGTTAACCGATTCGGTTATTGTAATATCTTTACCATCAACAGCTGTTATGATGATTTCTTTACCATCCGATACAGTGGCCGTCAAATCACTGATGGCATCAATTTGGGCTGCTATTGAAGTGAAGGTGGATCCGGCGGTGTTGGTGATTGTGGTTGTTGTGCCATCATGAGAAATTGTGAAGGCGTCGTTGTCAACGGCACCGGTTATTGTATCCGTTACATCAGCTAATGCCGTCGTCACGGTATTAGCTGAAATTGTTGCCGACACACCCAAAGTCGAATTGGCTTTCGCTTTCATAGCTTCAACAATAGCAATAACTTCATCAAGGGCCGCAACGGTTCCAGCCGTAACAATAGCGCCGTTAGTAATTTTGTCTTTGATGGATAACAATCGTGCTGCACGGCTGTTTAGGGCATTGGCATCGAAAAAAGCACTAACCCCTTCAAACGGGCTAGATACCCGTAAGCCGGTTGCCAAACGTTTAGATGAAATTTCAATGAGTTGGCGGGCTTGTCGGACACCAATAAGGGTCGAGCGTAAACTCGCGTTGGTTATTGGAAACTCAGCCATTCAATCCCCCTTCCTGAGGTCCTAACCCGCGATCAGTATGGTTGATCATGAAATCAACCAACACAGATTAGACTATTTAGGAACTGCTTTGGGAGAACACATTAAATTGCAATTAACCCAGCTTATTTTATGCATAATTCGAATGCAATAAACAACAACTCCATCTTGATGACATTTCTTGTCACAAGATACATACATTTACCATTTAAGTTTACTATATCTTAACGGAAGATTCAATACCACACGAGAACCGTGCAGCTGACATCAAAATAAATCAAGTCTTAAGAGGAGCGAAATCGAGAACTAAAATTATCTGAATAGTTTTTAGGCTGAAGTTTGCGTACTTTTGGCTCTTGAACACGATATGTCAGGCCTTTGGTTGTTGCATATGCTACGGCGTGTTCTTTAGTAGCGAATTTTAATTTTAATTGGCCGTTCATATCGCCGGAACCAATCCAGCCCATAAGTGGGTCTGCTTTTTTGGGTTCTGTTTGCTCAAACTCTAAAACCCATGATCCAAGTGTCGCACGGCCTGATTGCATGGCACTTTTAGTTGGTTTGAAAATTCGACATTCAGTCATTTTGGCGTTCCCGGTTGGTGTTTCCAAAAGAAAAATAATGATCAAATAATTGGTCGGGGTGAGAGGATTCGAACCTCCGACCCTTCGCTCCCAAAGCGAATGCGCTACCAGACTGCGCTACACCCCGACACGTGGGTTAATTAGGCGCTCCCTTCCCCATAAGCAAGACCGAAAAACACAAAAACCAAACTTATCTTTCATAGCACAGAAAACGAGCTATTTTTAACCGTTATTATTATCGAGATACAAAAATTTGATTTGCAGCACTACTTTTGCATTCCTTTAATAGATTAATTGTTGATCAGTTATAATTTATAAACTGTTTTTATAAACGCCCCCATATATTTGTAACAAATTGAAGTGAACCCATCCTCTAATAGTTATCCTAAAATATTTTTGCGGGACAGCCTATTGGCGACTTACTTCTGATCTGAAAGTTGTTTATGACTATTGGCAAAAAATTCGTAGTGAGAGATTTGCACCAACTTGGCGTGAATTCGACACGATGCTAACCTCTTTTAAGCTATTACCGTCCACATTGGTAAGAGATGTTGAACACGGCCCTTTAAACTTTAGATACCTATATTACGAAACATATTTTGTTAGCTATAACCATCGAAAAGTGAATCGATAAATCTGAACTGTTAATACTAAGTGGATTTTTGTCCTTTAATTGGCCTACTTTGCCATCAATAGGGGAACTATGATGACACGACGCCCACGCCGTAATCACACACCCGGTTTCAAGTCGAACGTTGCAC
>JAPKAX010000292.1 GCA_028825025.1 Rhodospirillales bacterium
CAGATCTTATTCGCTCTGAACTATATTGGCTTATGAAAGATTGGAAAAGTGCAGCTTTGTCTTTACATAATGTGGTCCGCCAATCCGGGCTTGAGCCGGGCGAAGATTTGTCAGAAATTGATGCGGCTAAGATCTTGAATTTAGCAACGGCATATACACTAAGCGGAAATGAGCGAGCTATTCAAAAAATACGCATGGATTATTCTGGACCGATGGCGAAAACGTCGGTTAAAGAAGCCTTTGAGCTGCTTGCTCAGCCGCTATCTATTGGCATGATTGATCCTGCTTCAATTGCCCAACGGGTTAAAATTGTTACAAATTTTAGAAGCTATTTAGATACCTATAAAGAACGTTTGAAAAAAGAACGTCTGAGTAATTTGTCTCGCTTTGGAGCGATTCCTAAAGGGTAATAACCGATATCTTAAGCGACAGAGGGTTAAGCACCGAAACTTCGGACCAATGATCCAACAATTAAAAACCACCCATCGACCAATACGAAAAAAATTACCTTAAATGGTAAAGAAATAATTATGGGGGGTAACATCATCATACCCATCGCCATCAAAACAGACGCTACGACCATGTCGATAATTAAGAAGGGGATGAAAACCAGAAATCCAATTTCAAAAGCTCTGCGTAGTTCTGAAATCATGAACGACGGTATAAGAATTCTGAAGGGCATGTCTTCGGCTTGTATCTCAGCCTCTGGAAGCCCCGAAATACCTGCAAATAGATTTAAATCTTGTTCGCGAACATGCTTCATCATGAAGGAGTGAAAGGGTTTTAATGTTCGATTAAAGGCTGTCGCTTCATCTATATCTTCTGCGATTAACGGAGCAATGCCTTCGTCATATGCCTGTTGAAAAGTAGGCATCATGACAAATAAAGTTAAAAATAATGCTAAACCCATGAGAACTTGGTTGGGTGGGGTTTGCTGGGTTCCCATGGCTGAGCGTAAAAATGATAAGACGACCATGAACCGGATAAATGAAGTCATCATAATCAAGATTGACGGGGCTAAAGATAAAACAGTAACCAATGCAATGATTTGAATAAGACGCCCGGTTGCCTCGCCATCCCCACCGCCTAAGTCAATGGCTAAGGATTGGGCGTATGCAGGGTCAGATATTAAAAATAACAAACCGCTCGCGATTCCTGCAATAGACAGAACGAGTAAAGGCTTTAACGCTTTTTTTAAGCCTTTTTGACGCGGCTTTAACACTTTTGTTCTGCTCGTCATTCTAGCTTGCCCGATCCTTCGTATCATTTAATAGGTTTACAGTGTTGTCACTTTTGAAATCTTTTGCCTGATCATTCAATGTATTCACATTTTCGGTGGGCTGTATTCCTGTTTCAACAACGGTTTCAGTGTTTTGACCAATTAGGAGTAAGTGTTCGACATTATCTCGCCTTACCAGAACGAGGCGCCGACGACCATCGACAGATGCCGATTCTATAACCTGAAGCCGACGGTCCTTTGATGCTTTAATGAAAGCCGTTGGATTTCCAAAACCAGCACGTCGAGCAACTAAAGCCAACAGACCGATCAGCGCGATAACAAATACGAGGGCGAACAAAAATCTAAAATAATCAGTGTAATCCATTATGTATCGTTCCGATCTTTCGTATACCCTTTTCGGATTGCGTGCCGAATGACATCGGCTCCTGCCTGTTTTTGCTGAATTTTGAGCTCTTCAGCCAATAGATTTAAATTCGTAATCATAGTCAGAATTTTATCATGAGAATCGCCGCCATCTGCAGGAGGGTTTTGCTGAATGGCTTCGCATACTTCTTGAACTAAGCCTTGAACTTCCGTCATATCAATGTTCGTGCCATCGTATACAGCATCGCGTGCTTCGGCGATCATAGCGGTGATGTCTATCAGTTGCTCTACGGGATCAGTCATCCTGTTTTCCTTTGTTTGCGGACCAAGATGCTACCATTGCGTCAGCGGTTGGCGCGTTGGGTGCCTGATTGTCGGCATTGTGTTCGGGCTTCATCACGTTATTCGCTTCGTACACGTAAGTTAATATTTCTGCTACTGTTGCGAAAGCTTCAAGCGGAATTTCAGAATCCACATCAACAACAGACAACATTTGCGCCAAGTCAGCATCTTCGCGAACTTTGATGCCTTGTGAAAACGCGACTTCTAAAATTTGTTCGGCAACCCGACCTCGGCCGCCCGCTATTACATTCGGTGTTTGTTTGGGGCCATCTTTCTGCTTAATCGCAACAGCAATTACTTCCTGAGTGGAAGGGAGGGGCGATATGTTCGGTGTTCCGGACTTAGGATTAGCCAATAATTTACCCTTCTAGGTGTGCAACCCGATGAATTTAACTTAATGTGGCCATTATAGTTTAACAAATATCTAATGAGATAGCGCATTAAAAGATTTTGCGCACCGATTTAAAAGGAACTGCATAAGGGGAATTTTTAACTTTTAGTAATGGATTGTTAACACTCCCGGCAGATAATGCCTATTAGAAATTCGATGGCAATTTTGATTTTAGTTAAACTAAATTACCTCGCATCAGGTTTTGAAGGAAAGTGTCTCTAATGAGCTTTAATAATATTACATTATTTGCATCAGTCCGAAAGCGTCTCGATTGGCTGACACAGCGCCAAGAAGTGTTATCTCAAAATATCGCGAATTCGGATACACCGGAATACCGCGCAAGAGATTTGAAGGGCTATAAATTTAAAGAGGTCTTACGCCGTGAATCTATGCAATTGAACATGTCTGCTAGCGAAGGCAACCATTTGCCGGGGCAGCGCAAAAGTCTTCGTGATTTTTCCGAACATAAAGTGCGATCTCCTTACGAGACATCCCCGAATGGTAACTCAGTTGTTCTTGAAGAGCAGATGGCAAAAGTCAACGAGTCACAAATTAGCCACCAGTTTACGACGAAAATTTATAAAAAGCATATTCAAATGTTCATGATGGCACTTGGTCGATAGGGCGGGATAATACAATGGATGATATGATCAAAACAATGCGGATTTCGTCCGCAGGTATGCAGGTTCAAGGCGCACGTTTACGTGTTATCTCTGAAAACATCGCCAATGCCGATTCCCTTCCACAAGACGCCAACGGCAAGCCGTTTCGCCGGAAAGTAATTACATTTGAGAACTCCCTCAATCGGGCTTTGGGGATGGACACAGTGAGCGTCCGAAGCATTCAAGCGGATCAATCTGATTTTGGTAAGAAGTTTGACCCCAATCACCCAGCCGCAAATGAAGATGGGTATGTGTTGACGCCTAATGTAAATACGTTGGTTGAAATGGCCGATATGCGTGAAGCACAGCGTTCTTATGAAGCCAATCTACAATTGATTAAGGCCTCTAAGGCCATGTTAAACGGTGCCATTGAGATACTTAGATAGGGTCTAAACACCTAAATATTTTGCCTATACTACGCTTGTAATAAAAATTACGAGCATGCGTTTAAG
>JAPKAX010000293.1 GCA_028825025.1 Rhodospirillales bacterium
GGCTTGGGGCCTCAACGATAGCAACTAACCATCCCGTTAGGGTTCGGTGATTATGTCCTAAACCTTTCAACACCTGCCAAGAAAATTAATGCACAGGCAGAAGTGCAAAACGAATTGCAATACATCACTTGAGTAGGGGGGGGTGGTGGTCCTTATCGAGAGCCCCCACACACTTCATTACAGCAAGCCGGATGATTTCAAGGCCGATCTTAAAGTAGCGGAATGGAGAATGTTTTGTTATCCGATGAGGCTACAAAAAATGCCCTGGCCCGCCTCAAGTGGTTTATTTAACAGTGCCTGACAGATAGTTTGGCGCTTCTTTCGCCAACAAATTCGCATAGATCACGTTCGACTAATTGAGAGGATCACCTTACGTTCACGCAATCTGTTCCAAAACCGAAATAATCGATGTTATTTGTTCCCAATCTATTGGTAAAATTCAAGTATGGTGTTGTGAACTTATGTAAATTTGAGATCTATCGCGTTGTAAAAGTGTTCTAAATAAGATGTTTTGAATGTCTCGTTGATTTTTAACTCTTGCCTTTTTTTCTCAGTGGCTTTGGCATCTATTGTTCCATCACTGATGACGACTCCGTAAACATCGGCTGCATAAGCAAGTGTGATCAATTCATTTTGAATATCCTGAAGCACCCTTTCTACGTCTCTTTCCAGCGGATTTCCGAAGCCTCCTGCACCGGCCTGAATATGGACAAATTCATCATGCTTGACCATTTGTACACCCTCCATCGGGCACACCGGCAATATTTTTTGTTTCGTAGCTGAATTAATGATGTTCCATGATGGCGTTCCGGGTAAACCATTTAAGAGACCATAAGGTGTCACTTTGCGCCTGTCGGAACGCATGATGAGCGTGGCTTCATCTGCAAGTAAACGATACCCCCGTTGCAGGGCGGCGCCACCTCTATGTCGTCCTGGGCCACCTGAGTTTTCGACGAAGGAATATTTTGTTATCTCTATCGGGAGGCGCGCCTCCATGAGTTCTATTGGGGTATTGCCAAGATTTGCCGCAGGGTTGGAAATGCCTTCCTGACCATCTCTTGCCATACTACCACCCCAGGCTCCCATGAGACCCCCAGACACCATGAACGGTTTATTGTTGTGATCGCGTCCTGCAATGTGGGGCGCAGACGAACCGCCTTCATTAGCAGCCGGAATACGTTCGGGCAAAACCTGCGCAAAGGCTCCCATAAGAGCATCGAACATCCGAAAACAGGTTATGCCCCGCGCACCACAGGCAGCAGGTTCAACCGGGTTGACTAGCGAGCCAACCGGGGCCGTAGCAGTGATAGCCCGCATATATCCTTCACAATTGGGAATTGAACCACCAAGTGCACAGCGCACAGCTAAATATGACATCGCATTGGTTGTAGGAAATGTGCCATTGATAGCGAATTTCACCTGATCAGATGTCCCTGCCCAATCGATCAGAACTTGATCTCCTGCGATTGTGAGGCTTACCCTGAGCCAAATGGTTTCGGGGTCCTCACCCATTCCATCGAGGCAATCTTCAAAGAAAAAAGTGCCGTCCGGCAACAGTAAAATCTCTGCACGGATCAATCGCTCAGCATAGTCATGAAGTTCTTCCATATAGTGTCGAAATTTATCCACGCCATGAACCTTGATCAGTTTTTGTAGCGCTCCCTCACCATTGTTACACGCGGCAATCTGAGCCCGAATATCACCCATCACATTGACAGGTTCCCGGGTGTTTTTCTCGATCATTCGAAAAATAGCTGTGTTTGGCTCCCCAGCGTCGTAAAGTTTAAGCGTTGGAATCCGCAGTCCTTCCTGATAGATTTCACTAGCAAAAACACCCATCCCTCCCGGAGCTATGCCGCCCACATCACATTGGTGAGCTAGTGTGCCAACAAATCCCTCTAGCCGATTATCAATAAACACTGGCTTGATGATATAGAAATCAGGCAGGTGCATTCCGCCGGATCCATAGGGGTCGTTGAAGATAAAAATGTCTCCTGGGAAGAAATTATCCTCATAGAGTGTTGTGAGTTTTTGCATTGCATCAGGGAATGATCCCAGGTGAACGGGGGTTGTCAGTCCCTGAGCAATCGTTCTTCCTTTATGATCAAAAACGGCTGTTGAATAATCCATGGAGTCGCGAACAATGTTGGAATATGCAGAACGCATGATGACCAGTGCCAATTCATCAGCGATTGCCCCCAGGGCATTCTGGATGATTTCTAAAGTGATCGGATCAATTTTCATCTGCACTACCCAACTTGCAAGTAATTAAAATATTGTTTTCGCCATCAACCCTTACCGTCCAGCCAGGAGGCACGACAATTGTAGAATCGTATTCCTCAATGATGAGGGGGCCTGCAGTTTGGGTGTTGGATAAATCGGTTCTGACGATGATTGGGGTGTTCATAGAGCCATCCTTCTCGCCAAAATATGCAAATCGTTTAGTATTAGAAGTTGATTTTGGTCGCGCCGTGGTTAAAGGTGGTTGCTCAATCTCTTTTCGCGATACTTTGGCAACTACCCGTAAATTTACTAACTCAACAGTTTCATTTTCAGCTTTGTGAGAATAAGTCCGATAGTGCTCTTCATGGAATCGGTTTGCCATTAAATCATGTTCAATGGGCCCCCCATCATCCAACGGCACGGTCAATTCATAAGCTTGCCCCGCATAACGCAGATCGGCCAAATTTTGTATACTAATTTTATCCTGATCAAAGCCTTCTGAAACTAGAACGTCTATTGCAGTTTTAGCCAAATCGTCAAAGCTTTGTCGTATATCTTCAATCTCGACGCCATGTATCAGGCCGGGAAAAGACTTACTCAATTCATAAGTATTATCTGCAACCAGAAGCCCATATGAACTGAGCACACCAGGATTGGGAGGTATCAATACTGTCTTCATTCCAAGCTCACGAGCAATTGCGGTTGCCACAATAGGGCCGTTGCCACCAAATGCAATCAAGGCGTAATCTCGCGGATCCCGCCCCCGATATGTCGAAACTGATTTCACGGCGCGTACCATATTGGCAACGGCCACGGTGAAGATTCCAAAGGCCGCTTCTGAAATGGGTATATCCAGCACCCCGCAAACCTGTTCTTCTAAAGCTTGCCTAGCCTTCTCGGAATTGAGCTTAAGGGCCCCTCCTGCAAGATGACCCGGATTTAGATATCCTAATGCTAGAATTGCGTCGGTCAATGTTATCGTCTTTCCGCCGGCATCATAACAGACCGGCCCTGGAACCGAAGCCGCACTCTGTGGTCCAACTTTCAATAACCCACCCTTGTCAAACCAAATGTGGCTGCCGCCACCCGAACCGATCTCCGCGACGTCAATAAACGGAAGTTTGATGGCATAACCCGCACCTTTGACCAGCTTGCTTGAGAGATTAATACCGGCTCCGATTTCATACTCGCTGGTACGTGTGGG
>JAPKAX010000294.1 GCA_028825025.1 Rhodospirillales bacterium
AAAGATGCATCTTAGCTAAGCCGCAAACCTGTCCTAAAAAGCAGGACCACTTCACATTGGACTCAAAGGCGCAGCAAGCTAAGGCAGATTGAACGGCAGATAGTAGATGCGAAGCTTATGCCTGATGGCAAGGGCTGCCCATCGCATTCGGCTCGCAAAATCTTTGTTAGATGTCATCAATTTTATTACATTTTTGCAGTTTTGGCGAACGCGGCTTGCAAACTTTTAAAAGTCTAAATCTTGTGTTTTAAAATTATTCATCTGATATCATTACGTCGTACGAACGCAATTCATTAAGTGCTGGTTGTGGTAAGTATTCGGCATAAAGCTTAACAATAATTGATGTTTCAAAAAGATGTTTTCGTCAAATTTACCATGAGCCACCACGGGATTACCGGGTTAGAATAAATCAGGCAAAGTAACCTCATAGACCACGGTTATACTTTCGGTTTTATCTGCAAGTGAAAATTGAAAGCCAAATGTGTCTGTTTCTAGATTTTGAACAGAATGGACAATTCCAAAAACATTAACTACTTGGGAGAGCTGCACAGAGTGCAGCTGGAACCTCACTAGGGAATAGAAAACAACGAGTTTGTGACCAAACGGTTGTAGCAAAAAAACAGCATGCAATAGTCAAATATATCACTAATTTCATTACAACTTCTCTCCATTTTTTCAGGTCGCTATACCCAAGAAGAGAAGCATTCACCAGAGATGTTTGCAGCTATGAATTTTATTGCTGTTCATATTGGAGTTCACACCCGTTTTGACATCAAAAGGCTGGGTATTAGATGCCCAGCAAAGACGCGTCGCAGCAGAGCGTTTCAGAGGGTCGCATACAGCGCAGCTCAGACGCTAATATCCGACATGGACGGCAGACAAAGGACATACTAGCAGCCCAGCGCCACGTGGCAAAGGTTGGGCGTCGGGTTATAAGTGAGCTAAAGCAGATTGAATGACGGATAGTGGATGCGGGGCTTATGCCTGATAATTAAGACGTCAAAGTTGTCCCAATATTGTTAAGCTCAGGCAAGTCTGGAGATGACCGATGCTCAACATATTTTTCAACAATAATGATCAGATCTTAATCGTTACTAAGATTGGGAGTAGATAGTATATCAAAAGCACAAGTTATTAACGAGTTAGGGCCAGCAAGCACCATGAATTGGCAGGACTGGCACGTCCCAGACCCAGCTCCCGGCGAAGTGCGGTTACGACACACTGCAGTCGGTGTAAATTTTGCCGATACCTACTACCGTGGTGGAATTTCTCATCCTTGGATAGTGCCGCCGTGTCCAGTTGTTATTGGCTTTGAAGGCGTAGGCATAGTGGAGGGGGTTGGGGATGTTGTGAACGACTTTACAACGGGCGACCGCGTAGCTTACGGCATTCCTCCACTTGGGAGCTATTCCGAAGTTCGCAACTATCCTGCGGACAAACTTCTGAACATGCCAGAGAACTTGGACAATAAAACTGTCGCAGCTCTCCTGATGAAAGGCATGACGGCACATTATTTGTTGCATCGAACTTATGCGGTCCAATCCGAAGACAAGATACTGGTGCATGCGGCAGCTGGCGGCATGGGCCTGATCTTATGCCAGTGGGTCAAAGCATTGGGGCCACGGTAGTCGGCACGGTCAGCACTTCTGAAAAAGCGGAGGTTGCCCGCGCTGCAGGCTGCCATTACCCAGTCGAACGTAGTGAAAAAAGCTTTGTCGATGTTGTGCGGGAAGTGACTAATGGCGAAGGCTGTGCAGTGGTCTATGAAGCAATAGGCAAGGACACATTGCAATATTTTCCTTGGATAGTCTTCGCCCAATGGGCGTTTGCGCGGCCTACGGGCATGTCTCAGGCCCACCCGATCCAATCGATATAATTCAGGACCTTGGGCGTCGTGGATCTTTGTTCATTACGCGACCTGCTATTATGCACTACGTGGCGAAGCGCGCAGATCTCGAATGGACTGCGCGGGATTTATTTAAAGCAATCGGTGATGGCCTACTCGAAGCCAACATATACTACGAATATGCTCTCAAAGATGCTGTTAAAGCTCATGAGGCCATTGAGTTGGGCAAGACATTGGGCATCCCATGAAGACCACGCTGCAAAGGTCGGGCGTCGGGTTATGGGTGAGCTAAAGCGGATTGAGCAACAGATAGTGGACACGGGCTGAATGCCTGATCATTAAGTTATTCTGCAGAAGGTACTTAAAATGTCTTATGTTGAAAACTAACTAAAGCTACAAAGCACAAAATTTTTCTGATTGTGGAAACATCCAATTTTAGGTTAATCAAACTGACTAGAAAATGAATACTGTTGCAACAATCTCAACTTAGTAGGTTAGAATTTATGCAAGTAAATTTTAGGGTTTAACCTCATGTCAAAACGGCCAACGACAACTGTCTCAAATCTAGGCCGAGATGCAGTATGCTCCTATGAAAGCCGAACAGTGTACAATGGTTTCTTCTCTGTGAAGGAACACGATCTGTCTTTTTCTAAATTCGATGGTTCCAAGAGTGAAGTTGTTACAAGAAGCACATTAGTCTCATCAGATGCAGTTATTATCCTGCCCTATGACCCTGAGCATGATCGTGTTTTGTTGGTGGAGCAATTTCGCGCTGGCCCCTATGTCAGAGGTGATACAGCTCCTTGGTGTCTAGAGCCGATCGCCGGTTTGATAGATTCTGGTGAAACCCCTGAGCAAGCCGGCCTGCGAGAGGCACAGGAAGAAGCCGGACTGACGCTTTTGCGCCTCGAGTTGGTCGCCCGTAGTTATCCTTCACCAGGAGTATCAACTGAGTTTTTTCATCAGTATATTGGTATTACCTCATTGCCTGAAACAACCAACGTGGTATCGGGTCTTGCCTCAGAGGCTGAGGATATCCGCAGTCATATTTTTTACTTTCCAGATTTTCTTAGAATGATTGAAGAAGGGCAGATTTTGGTTGGTCCTGCAATATTGCTTGGTTTTTGGTTAGCGCAGAATCGAGACAAGTTACGCGAAGCTAATTAGGAAAGGGCCCGAAACAAATAAGGGCACTAACACGCAGTAAAACATGTCAGTATCTGTTTCCTTGGCTCTGCAACGGTATTGACGATCTCATAGCTTGAGCCCCCTCCCCCAACAAAATCCCCTCCGAATAAAACTACCACTATCAAAATCCTAAACATTCAGTCCGATATGCTAATTCACATTGCCTGTCGCACACAGTCACCAACATGACCAATATCTCGGCAAACCTATCGGCTGCTAAGGGTAGCATAAAGGATGCGAATTTTGCTCTAGAAACCACCAACCTGGCGAAGAACCAAATCCTACAACAAGCCTCCACTGCAATGCTGGCTCAGGCCAACGCCTCGAAGCAGAACGTGCTGAGCCTGCTGGAGTAAGCACCTAGTCTGCCTATTGTGACACAGGCCCTGATT
>JAPKAX010000048.1 GCA_028825025.1 Rhodospirillales bacterium
CGCATGGTCAATGTAAATGGTAATTTCTCAAATACAGATGACGTACAAACGGCCAGATGGGGCAAGTTTGGGACAAAAGGCAAAACGAATGATGCACCGTTTGCAACGCCGATCGACAATTTTTATATGACAGACGCCATTAGCCGCGCATCGGTGACAATGGCAAAATGTGCAGACGAGTTCTTGGACCCAACAGGACAAAAGACGGGTACAAATGGCTGAGTTTTTCTATTCGTATATATGGCCAACACTTTGGACGGTCATTAAAATTGTCGCTATTGTGCTGCCAGTCTTGCTGTCTGTTGCATACCTGACCTATTTCGAGCGCAAAGTTATTGGCGCCATGCAATTGCGCCGTGGCCCCAACATAGTTGGCCCATTTGGCCTGTTGCAGCCTATGGCTGACGGCTTGAAGCTGTTCTTAAAAGAAACAATCATCCCATCAGGAGCCAACCGTGTGGTCTTTATGATTGCACCGATGGTCACATTCATTCTGGCGTTGGTCGCTTGGGCGGTTATTCCCTTTGATGAGGGAATGGTGCTGGCTGATATCAACGTTGGTATTTTGTATTTATTCGCAATTTCATCGCTCGGTGTTTATGGTATACTAATGGCGGGTTGGGCATCGAATTCCCGTTATGCCTTTTTAGGTGCAATCCGCTCCGCTGCGCAAATGGTGTCGTATGAAGTCTCCATGGGCTTTATTATCATTACCGTATTGCTGTGTGTTGGATCTTTGAATTTATCAGATATCGTTATGGCGCAAAAAGGAATGTGGTTTGTTTTCCCCTTGTTCCCCATGGCTGTGATCTTCTTTATCTCTACATTGGCTGAAACAAACCGCCATCCGTTTGATATGCCGGAAGCAGAAGCTGAATTGGTCGCTGGATATAACGTTGAATATTCAGCAATGGGTTTTGCCCTGTTTTTCTTGGGCGAATACGCCAACATGATTTTGATGTCAGCAATGACATCGATCCTGTTTTTGGGTGGTTGGCTGGCGCCTTTCGGATTAACCTTCATTCCGGGTCCAATCTGGTTGGCTGCAAAAATTGCATTCTGCCTGTTTATTTTCTTATGGGTACGGGCAACTTTCCCGCGATATCGCTATGACCAATTGATGCGCTTGGGCTGGAAAGTCTTTTTGCCGCTGTCGTTGGCTGGTGTAGTTATTGTTGCTGGCGTTCTTGTCGGTTTCGACATGGTTCCTGGATCTAAATAAAAGAGGAGATGAGTATGAGTTTTATTCGTCAACACGCACGCGCTTTCTTCTTGACTGAATTGGTAGCAGGAATGTGGCTAACACTTTGCTATATGTTCAAGGCAAAGAAAACCATCAACTATCCGTTTGAAAAAGGCCCACTAAGCCCCCGCTTTCGAGGTGAACACGCATTGCGCCGTTATCCAAACGGTGAAGAGCGTTGCATTGCCTGTAAATTATGCGAAGCCATCTGCCCGGCTCAAGCGATCACAATTGAAGCCGAGCCCCGCGATGACGGAAGCAGGCGGACAACGCGTTACGATATTGATATGACGAAATGCATTTATTGCGGCCTGTGTGAAGAAGCATGCCCGGTGGATGCAATCGTTGAAGGACCAAACTTTGAGTTTGCTACGGAAACCCGTGAAGAGCTCATGTATGACAAAGATAAACTGCTGGCCAATGGCGAGCGCTGGGAAACTGAACTGGCCGAACGTTTACGGCTTGATGCACCTTACCGGTGAACAAGTAAGTTCGGAACAGAGGAAGATCTGAGACTATGATCGAAGCTTTGGCATTTTATATGTTTGCAGCCATTACCGTCGCTTCCGGCGTGTTGGTAATTTCTATGCGCAATCCGGTTCATTCCGTATTGTTTTTAATTCTGGCCTTTTTCAATTCAGCGGGCCTGTTCGTGCTTTTGGGCGCGGAATTCTTGGCGATGATTTTGGTCGTCGTTTATGTAGGCGCTGTTGCTGTGTTATTTATGTTCGTGGTGATGATGCTCGACATCAATTATGTCGAAATGCGCCAAGGGTTTTTGCAATACTTACCGATTGGCGGCGTGATTGGGCTGATCTTGTTGGTTGAACTGATTGTCATGCTGGGCGGTTGGCATTTGGAACCTGAGTTGATAGCGACAGGAGCGGCCCCAATGCCTGTTCCCATTAGCGTCACCAACACTCAAGCTTTAGGGCAATTATTGTACACGCATTATGTTTACTTGTTCCAAGCTGCTGGCATGATTTTGCTGGTTGCAATGGTTGGGGCCATTGTTTTAACCCACCGCAAACGCACAGGCGTTAAAAAGCAGGTTATTCGGGACCAATTGGCTCGCACCGTTGAAGATAGCGTTGAACTTGTCAAAGTTGAAACAGGGAAGGGTATCTGATGCTCGAAATCGGACTAGGCCACTACCTAACGGTAGCCGCAATACTGTTCACACTGGGCATATTTGGTATTTTCTTAAACAGAAAGAACGTCATTGTTATTTTGATGTCAGTTGAATTAATGCTGTTAGCTGTAAACATTAACTTTGTTGCATTCTCAGCTGAACTTAACGATATGGTCGGGCAAGTTTTTGCCGTCTTCATTCTAACCGTCGCTGCTGCTGAAGCGGCTATAGGATTAGCAATTTTGGTTATTTATTTTCGTAATCGCGGCTCCATTGCCGTCGAAGATATTAACATGATGAAAGGCTAGAGACTAGATGATCGAAAAGCTTGTCGTCTTTCTTCCTCTTATCGGTGCGATTATCGCAGGCGTTATTGTGTTCATGCCATCCGATGACAAGGAAAAGCAGCATCAACGCGACACCTTAGCCCAAATCATTACCTGCGCTGGATTAGTTTTGTCCGCAGTTTTCGCGATTGCCGTGTTTTCTGACGTTGCTTTGGGCGGAAACCCAAAAACAATTGAATTGTTGACTTGGATTGATTCCGGATCGTTCAAAATTTCATGGGCTTTAAAGGTTGATACCTTAACCGCCGTAATGATGATTGTTGTGACCGTGGTTTCAGCCATGGTTCATATTTACTCCATTGGATACATGCATCACGACGGCTGTATTCCGCGTTTTATGAGCTATTTAAGCCTATTCACATTCTTTATGTTAATGTTGATAACCGGTGACAACCTGATCCAGATCTTCTTTGGTTGGGAAGGCGTTGGCTTAGCGTCTTACTTGTTGATTGGTTTCTGGTACGAAAAACCCTCTGCTAACGCGGCTGCAATTAAGGCTTTTGTGGTCAACAGGGTTGGTGACTTTGGTTTCGCACTTGGTATTTTTGCGGTCTACATGCTGTTTGATACCATTCATTTAGATACAATATTTGCCGCTGTGGGCGATAAAAAAGACGCAACAATGATGATCTTTGGCGGGGAATTCCACGCTTTAACAGTTATTTGTTTGTTTTTATTCATTGGCGCCATGGGGAAATCAGCTCAGCTCGGCCTGCACACATGGCTACCGGATGCCATGGAAGGCCCAACACCGGTATCCGCCCTTATTCACGCAGCGACCATGGTTACCGCTGGCGTCTTTTTGGTCGCCCGGATGTCGCCTTTATTTGAATATTCAGATACGGCGTTAATGGTTGTGACGATCGTCGGTGGCTCAACGGCCATATTTGCAGCAACCGTTGCTTGTGTGCAAAACGATATCAAACGGGTGATTGCTTATTCCACCTGTTCTCAGCTTGGTTATATGTTCTTTGCTTGTGGTGTTTCCGCTTATTCAGCTGGTGTTTTCCACTTAATGACCCACGGTTTCTTTAAAGCCTTGTTATTCTTAGGGGCAGGTTCCGTCATTCACGCGATGTCTGATGAACAAGACATGCGCCGGATGGGTGGTATTTGGAAATTGATCCCGGTAACTTATGCTTTAATGTGGATTGGTAATCTGGCCTTAGCGGGCGTTGGAATCCCGGGTACAGCTATTGGTTTTGCTGGATTTTTCTCAAAAGATGTGATCATTGAAGCGGCTTACGGTGCACATACTGGGGTTGGCATGTATGCCTTTTGGATGGGCATTGCCGCAGCGTTCTTAACCGCCTTCTATTCATGGCGCTTATTAATAATGACCTTCCACGGAACTCCGCGTGCAGACGAGCGGACAATGGCACATGTTCATGAAAGCCCAAAAATAATGATCATTCCGTTGCTTGTTTTAGCAACAGGTGCGATTTTTGCCGGTTTGGTGGGCTACGAAAGTTTTGTAGGTCATAACGCTTCCGAATTTTGGGGCAATGCAATCTTAGTCCTTAAGGGTCATGACGCCCTTGAAAACGCTCATCATGTTCCGGTTTGGGTAAAAATTGCCCCGATTGCAGTTGGTTTTGCAGGGATTGCGATGGCTTATTGGTTCTATTTACTGGCACCAGGAATTCCAGCAAAGATTGCTGGGCGTTTCCAGGGTATTTACCAGTTCTTATTGAACAAATGGTACTTTGATGAGCTTTATGATCGTATCTTTGTGCGCCCCGCCTTCGCTTTAGGCCGCGCACTATGGAAAGTTGGTGACGGAATGTTGATTGATGGAGTAGGGCCCGATGGTCTTTCTTCAGCAGTTCGCGTTATTTCGCGCCGCGCTTCCGCCCTTCAAACAGGGTATCTCTATCACTACGCCTTTGCCATGCTCATAGGCGTTGTGGTTCTTGTAACTTGGTACATTTTGGCACACGCAGGATAATACGACGATGAACGAGATACCTTTACTGTCGTTATTGACGTTCCTGCCGCTTATCGGTGCAGGCATGATCTTGTTTTTAGCGCGCGGCTCAGAAGCCGATATCGCACGCAACTCGCGTTGGGGGGCCATTTGGACCTCAGGCATTACATTCTTGGTTTCTATTCCCCTCTGGTTCAAGTTTGACCAGTCATCGGCTAAATTCCAGTTCGTTGAAAAGCTTGAATGGATGCCACAGTTTGGCATTAGCTATCATATGGGTGTTGATGGCATTTCTTTGCTGTTCGTCATGCTGACAACGCTTTTAACGCCAATTTGCATTCTTGCCAGTTGGGATTCGATTAAAGATCGGGTTAAGGAATTCATGATTTCCTTCTTGATCCTAGAAACCTTCATGATCGGCATGTTCTGTGCGCTGGATCTATTTGTTTTCTACATCTTCTTTGAAGCTGTGTTGATCCCCATGTTCATCATTATTGGTGTATGGGGTGGTCCGCGCCGGGTTTATGCGGCGTTCAAGCTGTTCTTATACACCTTATTGGGTTCTGTATTGATGCTGGTTGCTATGATGGCCATGTATTTCGATGCGGGCACAACAGACATGGTTCAATTGATGGACCACAGCTTCCCCGTTAGTATGCAACCTTGGTTATGGTTGGCCTTCTTTGCGTCATTTGCAGTTAAAGTGCCGATGTGGCCGGTTCATACGTGGTTGCCCGATGCCCACGTTGAAGCGCCAACAGCGGGTTCTGTTATTTTGGCGGGTGTCTTGTTGAAATTTGGCGGATACGGATTCTTGCGCTTCTCGCTCCCTATGTTCCCAGATGCGACAATTCAGTTTGCAACCTTGATTTTCACCTTGAGTATCATTGCCGTTATCTACACGTCCTTGGTCGCACTTGCCCAAACCGATATGAAAAAGCTAATTGCTTATTCATCCATCGCACACATGGGCTTCGTGACGGCTGGAACGTTTACGCTGACAACCCAAGGCATTGAAGGTGCAATTTACCAAATGCTGTCACACGGTGTTGTCTCAGCCGCCTTGTTCTTGATCGTTGGTGTTGTTTACGACCGGATTCATAGCCGTGAAATTTCCGATTACGGTGGGTTGGTATACCGAATGCCTGCATATTCATTGGTCTTTATGCTGTTTATGTTGGCGTCCGTAGGATTACCAGGGACCGGTGGCTTTGTTGGTGAGATTTTGGTTCTCGTTGGGTTGTTCCAAGTGAGCCCATGGCTTGCAGCCTTTGCCGCAACAGGCGTCATTTTAGGTGCCGCTTATATGCTGTATTTGTATCGTCGCATTATCTTTGGCCAATTGACCAAAGAAAATTTGATGAAAATCAAAGACTTGAATGCACGTGAATGGTCGATTTTTGCCCCCTTAATCGTATTGACGTTGTGGATGGGGATTTATCCATCATCCTTCCTCGATTTCATGCATGTTTCCGTCGATAACCTGATTAATCAGGTAGAGACAGCGCTGGCCGCGCATGGCCAATCGCTGCTCGCAGGACGGTAGGAGTAGCCGCTATGCCAATGGCACAAATCCCCAATTGGATCCCGGCCGCGCCGGAATTATTTATTGCCGTTATGATTATGGCGTTGTTGATGTTTGGAGTTTTCCAAAAGCAATCTTCGGCTGCTGATGGAATTAATACATCCCGCGTCGTTTCGTACATGAGCGTTGCGGTTCTGGCCTTGGCTTTGCTGATTACGGTTGCTTTTGCTGGTGATCGGGTTGCGGTCTTTAATAATCTATTTGTCACAGACTCATTTGCCGTCTTTACCAAAGTTCTGGTTCTTTTTGCATCCATTGTAACCATTCTGATGGCTCAAGGCTACTTAGAACGCCATAAAATGGCGCGTTTCGAGTATCCAATCTTAATCCTTTTTGCCACGCTCGGCATGATGATGATGATTTCAGCTAACAATTTAATGTCGCTGTATTTAGGTCTTGAACTCCAAAGTTTGTCTTTATATGTCATAGCATCCTTCCAGCGTGATGATTCTCGTTCTGCTGAAGCGGGCCTTAAGTACTTTGTTTTAGGTGCGCTTGCTTCTGGAATGCTATTGTATGGTAGCTCTTTGGTTTACGGCTTTACCGGGTCCACAGACTTTTTCCAAATTGCTGCAGCAATTGAACTGAGTTCCGAGCATGGTTTAAATATTGGAATTATTTTTGGTATTGTGTTTATTTTAGCTGGTTTGGCGTTCAAAATTTCAGCTGTGCCGTTCCACATGTGGACACCAGATGTTTATGAAGGTTCTCCAACCCCAGTTACCGCATTCTTCGCTGTAGCCCCTAAAATTGCTGCTCTTGCATTGTTTATGCGAGTGATGGTTGGCCCGTTTGGTGGTTTGGTCGCAGAATGGCAGCAAATTGTCATCTTTATATCTATAGCATCGATGCTATTGGGCGCTTTTGCTGCTCTAAACCAAACCAACATCAAACGGCTGATGGCTTATAGCTCAATTGGTCACGTCGGTTATGCGTTGATTGGTATTGCAGCGGGAAGTGAAGCCGGTATTCAGGGTGTGCTGATTTATTTAGTTATTTATTTGGTCATGAACTTGGGCACATTTGCATGTATTTTAAGTATGCGCCGTGGCGATCAAATGGTTGAAGGTATCCACGATTTGGCCGGTTTAGGTAAAAGCCATAAACCGCTGGCGTTGGCATTAACGATCTTCATGTTTTCCATGGCTGGAATTCCGCCGTTAGCAGGTTTCATTGGTAAGCTTTACATTTTTATGCCTGCCATTGATGCCGGTCTTTATACATTGGCTGTTATTGGTGTGTTAGCCAGTGTTGTCAGTGCCGTGTATTACTTGCGCATTGTTAAAATCATGTACTTTGATGATGTAACAGAGACTTTGGACCGGACTTCAGAAAAAACCATTGGCTGGGTCTTGGCTCTAAGTAGTATTTTTATTGTTGCTCTGACCTTCTATCCAGCCCCTGTCATGACGAACGCAGCAAAAGCCGCAGCCTCGTTGTTTGCGGGCTAATGCTAGAAGCAAAAATTCCGAGCCTTTATAACGTAATCATATACGATACCATTGGCAGCACCAATGCTGAAGCCGCATTGCTTGCCAGCAAAGGCGAAGACATTGCGCCTGATGGGACTTTGGTTTGGTCGTTAGAGCAAACGGCAGGGCGTGGCAGGCGCGGACGCGATTGGCAAAGTCCGACAGGTAATCTGTATACGTCCTTAATTCTACGTCCGGAAGTCCCCTTACAAGATGCTGCACAATTAGGTTTTGTTGCATCCCTAGCTGTCTATGATGCGTTAGACAACATTGGCCTAGCCGGTCATCAAGTCCATTGTAAATGGCCCAATGACGTGTTGCTTAACGAGAAAAAAGTAGCGGGTATTTTAATGGAATCCCAAGGCGGCTGCGGAGATAAGCCCCCCGACTGGATAATTTTGGGCATGGGACTAAATGTCGCGTGGCATCCCAATGATACTGAATTCCCAGCAACATCGCTTCGTTTTGAAGGCTGGTCCAATACTTTGGACGAGATGATTGCTGCCTATACCAAGAGCTTTTTATCGTGGACCAACCGATGGTTGGATCATGGCTTTGCTCCTATTCGCAAAGACTGGATTTGGCGTTGTAAAGGAATGGGCGAACAAATTGAGGTTCGCCTTGAAAATGAAATATTGATAGGCATCTTTGAAGATATGGAAGAAGACGGTGCGTTACGGCTGAACGTGGATGGGAAAACCCAACGGATTACGGCTGGTGATGTTTTTTTTCCAACAAATAGGCTTTAAGGAAAAGGTCTTGGTGACATGCTTTTAGCAATCGATTCTGGTAACACCAATATTGTTTTCGCAATATTTGATGAGCGTGGTGCGGTCAAAGGTGAATGGCGGTCCTCAACCAACACCAATCGGACAGCCGACGAATTTGGTGTTTGGTTAGAGCAGCTTTTGAAAATTGAAAACATTAGCCGCACAGACATTAACGCAGCCATCATTGCCACCGTTGTTCCAGCAACCCTATTTGCGCTTAAAAATCTGTGTACCAAATACTTCAATTGTGACCCCATGGTTGTTGGTGATGAGGGTGTTGATTTGGGGCTGGACGTTCAAATTGAAAAACCGAATGAAGCCGGGGCTGACCGGCTGGTAAATGCCGTTGCAGCACACGAAACCTATGGGGGGCCATTGATCGTTATCGACTTTGGCACCGCAACAACATTCGACGTGATTGGCAGTGACGGCAGTTACCAAGGCGGAGCTATTGCACCCGGAATTAATTTAAGTATGGAAGCCTTGCACTTAGCAGCGGCACAATTGCCCCGCATTGAAGTTAAGCGGCCTGATACAGTAATTGGTAAAAATACAGTTGATTCGATGCTTTCCGGAACTTTCTGGGGTTACATCGGGATGATCGAAGGATTGGTCGTCCGAATACAACAAGAAATTAGAGTTGGTAAGGTGCGCGTGATATCAACTGGCGGGCTTGCACCGTTATTTTCTGAATATTGCGATGTTATTGAAATTGCTGATGGCGATCTGACACTTCGTGGATTGCTATCTATACATAGGCGAAATAGTAAATGAACGATGACGAAAAGGGCGATCTGGTTTTTGTTCCCTTAGGGGGTGCCGGTGAAATCGGCATGAACTTAAACCTGTATGGATACGGCACAAAAGATGTGCAGTCTTGGGTGATGGTTGATTTAGGTGTTACTTTTAACGATGGCACCCATCCGGGCGTCGATATTATTATGCCCGACCCGACGTTTATCGAAGAACGAAGCGACGATTTATTGGCCTTGGTTTTAACCCATGCCCATGAAGATCATTTAGGTGCTGTTCCACACTTATGGCGCCGTTTGCGATGCCCGATTTATGCAACACCCTTTACCGCATCGTTGTTGCGCTCAAAACTAATTGAAGCGAACTTAATCGATGAAGTTGAAGTGATCATTGTTCCTTTGCAAGGGCGGTTCCAAGTTGGGCCGTTTGATTTCGAATTGATAACTCTAACCCATTCAATCCCTGAACCGAATGCATTGGCAATCCGAACACCGGTCGGCACCATTCTTCATACCGGGGATTGGAAGTTTGATCCGGACCCCGTTGTTGGCGATTGCGCCGATGAGGATGCTTTGCGCGCACTGGGTGATGAAGGAGTGCGGGCGATTGTTTGCGATTCGACAAACGTGTTCAATCAAGGTGAAGCGGGCTCTGAATCCGATTTGTTGGAAAATATAACAAGATTGATTGGTGAAGCGACGGGGAAGGTGGCTGTTGCTTGCTTTGCCAGTAACGTTGCCCGCTTAGAAACCATATCTCAAGCTGCCCGTGCCAATGGCCGCGATATTGTGATTGCTGGGCAATCGTTGATTAGAATCGAGAAAGCAGCGCGTGAAAATGGATATTTAGCGGGCACACCTGCATTTATCCAACAAGAGCAAGCTGGATACATACCGGGCGATAAAACAGTGATTATTTGTACTGGAAGTCAGGGCGAGCCGCGCGCCGCGTTATCGCGCATTGCAGCCAATGATCACCCGTATATTTCATTAGGGCAGGGCGATACGGTGTTGTTTTCATCGCGCGTTATTCCGGGCAATGAAACTTCGATTTCTCATTTGCAAAATCAATTGGTCCGTTTGGGCGTGAAAATGATTACTGCCCAAGACGAATTTATTCATGTATCGGGCCATCCGGCACGTGATGAATTGTCGCATATGTATCAACTTGTTCGTCCTGAAGTCTCGATCCCTGTTCATGGTGAATTGCGCCATTTGCGTGAACATGCTCGGTTGGCTAAAGATTGTCAGGTCGACACCGCAATCGTTGCTGAAAATGGAAGCGTTATTCACATCGGGCCTGATGAAGCACGAATCGTTGATCATGTGTTCTCTGGGCGACTAACGCTCGAAGGTAAACGCCTTGTTGCCCTCGACAGTGAAATCGCCAAAAGCCGAAAACGCGCCATGTGGCATGGAACAGCGACAATTAGTGTTGTTATTGACGCAGATGGCAATTTAATTGCCGCGCCTCAGCTTTCAACAACCGGTTTGTTTGAAAGTGAAAACGACCCGATAGGTATAGAAGTTATTCAAAAGGCCAAGGATGCTGTTGCCAGTCAATCGAAGAAAAATGTGCGCGATGATGCTAAAGTTAAAGAAGCCATTCGTTTAGCAGTCAGGCGGTATTTCCGAAATGAGCTGGGCAAAAAAACAGTGACTGATGTTCACTTGACGCGCGTTCGATAATAAATAAGGATATTATAATGTTAGGTCGATTAAACCACGTAGCCATTGCCGTCCCTGATTTAGAAGCGGCAACCAAAACCTATCGCGATACTTTGGGTGCCACGGTGTCTGCCCCCAAAGACATAACTGAGCACGGTGTGACTGTGGTGTTTGTTGAGCTCGAAAACACCAAGATCGAGCTACTACAGCCGCTGGGCGAAAACTCACCGATACAAGCGTTTATTGATAAGAACGCAAGCGGCGGAATGCACCATATTTGTTATGAAGTTGATGATTTGTCAGCTGTGCGGGACCAATTAACCGCTGATGGTGCCCGGGTATTGGGATCGGGTAAGCCCAAAATTGGAGCCCATGGTAAACCTGTTCTATTTCTTCACCCCAAAGATTTTTCGGGTACACTTATCGAGCTTGAACAAGCCTAAAGGATTACACATAACATGTCTTTAACTGAAATCGTTGTTGTTTATATTATCATATGGTGGCTCGTTCTCTTTATGGTTTTACCGTTTGGTATCACACGCGTTGATCCAGACACCTTACTTCCGGGTCAAGACCCAGGGTCACCCGCTAAAGGTAGGATGGTGTTGAAACTGGGTATAACCAGTGGGATTACTGCTGTTTTGGTGGGCATATATTACTTTGTCGCCACAACCGGCCTTATTTCGTTTAGTTAAATGTATAAATGAGTAGCTACTGCGATATTGCCCCCGGTCACGAATTTCATGGCCCATACCACGATACTGAGTATGGGTTCCCAACCACGGATGAGACGATCTTATTTGAGCGTTTGGCAATGGAGATTATGCAGGCGGGCCTGTCGTGGGTTTTGATTCTAAAAAAGCGCCAAGGCTTGAATACTGCATTCGCTAACTTTGATGTCGATACGGTAGCTAATTTTGATCAAAATGATATCAATAGATTGCTCCAAGATACTGGGATTATACGTAATCAACTAAAAATTAAAGCGATCATCGAAAATGCAAGACGTATCCAAGCCATGCGCAATTCTGACAATGGTTTTTCCAACTGGATTGCAAAAAACCACCCTTTACAAAAAACTGATTGGGTAAAGCTTTTCAAAAAAACATTTAAATTCACGGGTGGTGAAATTACCGGCGAGTTTTTGATGAGCATTGGGTATTTACCCGGTTCGCACGATAAAAATTGTCCTGTTTCAAACAAAATTAAAACATTGAAACCTGCTTGGTTTGATCAACCAAACGATTTCTACGGATAAAACCGCCAGACTTTAACTCTCGTTCATATAAAAAATAAGATATGTGACATTTGTCACTGAGCGCCTTTTAAGCGAGTGCTCTGTGTTTATAACAATACGTTTCCTTGATTTATAATCCAAAGTACCTGGCGTAATGGCAATCAAAATAAACAGAAATATCCATATACTATTAGCTGAAAAATCCAGAATTTAGGAGTGGGCTCGAAGCTTCGATTCGCATACATGGTTATAAGAATGTAGATGAAATCATCGATTATAAGGATGTTGCAAGTGCTGTTTCACAAAGGGAAATCGACCTACTGGTGACTGATTAGTCATTAAATAACGAAGATATTGCAGATCTTTTATATAAAATTCGACATCATCAATTCTGAAACAATTCTTTTTTAGCAGCCATAATGCTTACGGCTGATCGTAACTCAAATTGTATACATAAAATAATCAATAGTGGTGCTGATGATATTTTGGCAAAGCCCTTAGCCCCAAACATATTAATAAATCGAATTCATATCTTAACTTGGAAACGTAAAGGGTTTGTTGTTACAAGTGACTATTTTGACCCAGATCGTCGTGATAACAACCGCTAAAGACCAAAGCCTCTAACAATTATCACTGTTTTAAATACACTAAAATACGAAGCTCAGTGCAAAACCAATATGGCCGCATTGCAAAGAGAAACCAGTGCATGCGCTAGAGTAGTTGATTATCAAAAAATAGAACGGCAGGCGGAACAAATTCGGCAATTAATTGGTTAGGTCACGCTACATTATGAAAATTTTTAGGCCAATAATGCACAATTTCATTGATTTAACGCCTTCAATATGTGTTTTAAGACTTGTGCCAGCGGGTAATATGCACAGACAAGAAGCATGTTAGCGAGTTGGTTAGAACGATTGTTCAAGTCGTAAAATCAATTCTAAAATCTCCGCTATCACTGGAAACTAAAGATGTTCGATTGCTCAAAAAACTCGGTCCAACAATTGCTCCCGCTTTCGATGCAGAAGAGCATGATTTAAAATTTGCAGCAGATATTTCAGCCTGCGTCTCTTAACGCGCTTATTAAATTTTCCGACATAGTAATTTTTATTGCACTTAATATTAAATTCGCAAATGCAATTAACGATTCTTTAAAAGTTAACACGTAATTATCTAAGCATAGTGAATTACTCACAGAAGTGAAGATAAAAAATGAAGAACTTCATATACGTAACGTGCTTATGTGCGCTGCCTTTACTGCTCGCTATTCAACCGTATCGGTTGTTTTATTGAGGTTTGGAGCGTAAACATCCCAAAATACATGTCGTTTCAGTTTAATATTTAAACCGCATAAATTTTGGGGTGGCATTTTTTAACATTTGATACAGCTTAAGCACACCGTTCCGCGTGACATTGCTGCTCGTATTTCATAAGTTCCTTGTCTAATTCAATGGCCCGTTGGCCCTTATCCAAACAAGGTTCCCCATGCGTTTATCACGATATTTTTTACCGACACTAAAAGACACGCCATCAGAGGCGCAAATTGCATCTCATCGTTTGATGCTACGCGCTGGAATGATCCGCCAATCGAGTTCTGGAGTTTATTCTTGGTTACCCTTAGGTCTACGCGTTTTAAAGAAAATTGAAAATATAGTTCGTGAAGAACAAAACGCTATTGGCTGCCATGAAGTTTTGATGCCAACCATCCAACCTGCTGATTTATGGCAGAAAAGTGGGCGTTACGACGACTATGGCCCTGAAATGTTGCGCATTGTTGACCGTCATCAGCGCGATATGTTGTATGGCCCCACCAATGAAGAACAAATTACCGAAATTTTTGCGGGTTCCGTTCGTAGTTACCGCGAATTACCGCAAATGTTATATCACATTCAGTGGAAATTCCGCGATGAAGTTCGCCCTCGGTTTGGGGTGATGCGGGGCCGTGAATTTTTGATGAAAGATGCATACTCATTCGATATCGACAAAGAGAGTGCGCGGCGCTCTTACAACAAAATGTTTGTATCGTACTTAAAAACCTACGAACGCTTAGGCTTGAAAGCCATTCCAATGGCCGCCAATACCGGCCCCATTGGTGGCGATATGAGCCATGAATTCCTGATTTTAGCCGAAACAGGAGAAAGTGAAATTGCCTGTCATCGTGACTTCATTGAAATGAGCTTGGTCAATGAAGACATTGATTTTGAAGGCGACCTAAAGCCAATCGTTGATCGCTTCACTACTAAATACGCAGCGACCGATGAAATGCGCAACCCTGAGGCCGAAAAAGTATTGGGTGACGACTTAGTCACCGCACGCGGCATCGAGGTTGGGCATATTTTTAACTTTGGTACAAAATATTCGAAACCCATGGGCGCATCCGTCGCCGGACCAGACGGCAAAGACGTTGATGTGGAAATGGGATCTTATGGAATCGGTGTATCGCGCTTGGTGGGTGGTATTATTGAATCATCACACGACGAAAACGGTATTATTTGGCCCGATTCAGTTAGCCCCTTCGAAGTCGGCGTGATCAACTTAAAGGCCGGTGATGCCGATTGCGATAAGGCCTGTGATGACACATATAACACGCTATTAGAGCAGGGCAAAGACGTCATCTATGATGACCGCGATGCTCGCGCAGGCGCTAAGTTTGCAGATGCCGACCTGATTGGGGTTCCATGGCAGATCATTTTGGGGCCGCGCGGCTTGAAGAACGGCGTTGTTGAATTAAAGAACAGAAAATCTGGCGAACGCGAAGAGCTTAGCTTAGAATCTGCACTTTCAAAAATTTCCAAATAAGGGGTTACTGGATTGTTTAGTCGCTTTGAATGGATGATGGCTTTTCGCTATTTGCGGGCGCGGCGTCAAGAAGGGTTTATTTCCGTTATAGCTTGGTTTTCTTTGCTTGGAATTGCCTTAGGCGTTGCAACTTTGATCATTGTCATGTCCGTCATGAACGGGTTTCGGCAAGAACTACTGACCCGTATTTTGGGTTTAAACGGTCATATGAGCGTTTACACCACAAGCGGTAAAATGAAGTCTTTTGATGATTTGGCAACCAAAATTTCGACCATGAACGGTGTTGTCTCTGTAACTCCAATGATCGAAGGCCAGGTTATGGTGACGGCTCGGGGCATTGCTCAAGGGGCCGTTGTCCGTGCTTTGCGTAAATCAGATTTGGAAAAACGCAATATTTTATCTGGCAATATAAATCGCGGATCGCTTGATAAATACGGCCAAAACAATGGGTTGGTTATTGGTCATCGATTGGCACAAAAGCTTGGCGTTCGTGTTGGCGACAAACTGACGCTCATTTCACCTAAAGGGACGATAACCGCTTTTGGGACCGTTCCCAAAATGAAAGCATTTGAAGTCGCCGCAACATTCGAGATCGGTATGTTCGAATATGATTCGAGTTTTATTTTCATGCCCCTAAAGCTTGCGCAAGGGTATTTCAAATTACCTGATGCCGTAACTAACTTAGAAGTCTTTATAGACGACCCGGACAATGCCCCTGATATGGCCAGCAATGTCATGTTATCGGCAGGAAAGGGGATAAGGGTACACGATTGGCAAAGGGCGAATGCCAGCTTCTTTAATGCCATTCAAGTTGAACGAAACGTTATGTTTTTGATCCTAACGCTGATCATACTTGTGGCAGCTTTTAACATTATTTCATCAATGATCATGTTGGTTAAAGACAAAGGGCGTGATATTGCTATTTTACGCACCATGGGGGCGACCCGTGGGACAATCATGCGGATTTTCTTTATTGCTGGTGCTAGCGTTGGTGTGATTGGAACATTGGCTGGATTTGTTCTGGGATTGTCGTTTGCTGAAAACATAGAAGCGATTAGACAATGGATACAATCGTTAAGCGGAAGCGAGCTTTTTGCTGCCGAAATTTACTTCTTATCTCAATTACCCGCCATCGTTGACGTAAATGAAGTGATTGCCGTCGTCAGTATGGGTTTTGGCTTATCTATCGTTGCTACCATATACCCGGCATGGCGCGCAGCGCGCCTCGACCCAGCGGAGGC
>JAPKAX010000049.1 GCA_028825025.1 Rhodospirillales bacterium
TATTGAATTTTTTAAGTAGGAGTAGAGAGTAGTAGCTACTAGAGGTATTGTCTCGTCAGCTATAGAACTGCCAAAACCAAAAACTATCTATCATAGACAAAAAAGTACAGGGATAAAAATCCTCCTGTATTAGGTGCCTTAGGAGGATTTCAGATTGGGGGTCATGTATTAAAGCTAAAGCTGAAAGCAAATCACGTAAAAAAATGTAAAGATATTCTCTAATAGTACCGGGAGGATTGTACCGAGGGATTCTAAACCATGTAAACGAAACTTATTCACTTCCTCCCAACCTTCAACTCAAACAAGTTTGACAATATTATTATCATTAGCTTGCGCCGGATAGATTCCTGAAGAGATCAATTAATAAATGCTATAAAAAAACAGTTAAAACCGTACGGCAAGAAAAAATATAGATATTCATAACGGTTTCTTGGCATCTACGAACAAAATACAATTAGAAACACATAAACAGAACAATATAAAATACCCAATTTTTTTAAGGCATATTCTGCCCTGGGCCAATCTTTTAAGGCAACGCCATAATACCTTAATTTTATGAATGCGCATTCATAAAACCATTGACTCCTTAAAATAACTTAGTTAGGTTTTGAATGCGCATTCATAAAATGCGAATAGATGGTTCAAACGAGCTTAATTACACCCTAAAGATTTTTTTGGATCGTTTACAATGGGTGCTAAAATGGCGTTAAAAAAAAGATTTTTTGTTGAGCTTAACGCGAAACCTTAACATCATTATATGTTTGATAAACAGAAAATAGAATTCGTTTCAAATTAGGAGTTAACGACTTGATTACAAATATTAAGCAAGGAAAACCGCAAACCGAACGAGCTGAAGACGATGCTAAGGTCCGCTCTACTGTTGAAGGGATTTTGGCTGACATTGAAACGCGGGGAGATACAGCTGTGCAAGAGTTGTCTCAAAAGTTTGACAATTATGCCCCTGATAACTTCCGCCTGACCCCTTCTGAAATCGATGCTGCAATAAATAAAGTTAGCACGCGCGATATGGAAGACATTGAGTTTGCCCAAACACAAATTCGTCGATTCGCCGAAGCACAAAGGGCGTCGATGACGGACATCGAAATAGAAACGCTTCCCGGTGTTATTTTGGGACATAAAAATATTCCCGTCCAATCTGTTGGATGTTACGTGCCCGGCGGTAAATTCCCGATGGTTGCGTCTGCACATATGTCGGTGCTGACTGCATCCGTAGCTGGCGTTCCACGCATTATATCGTCAGCCCCACCTCAGAATGGTGAACCGCACCCAGCTATCGTAGCTGCGATGCATAAAGGTGGAGCACATGAGATTTATTGTCTGGGTGGTATACAAGCCGTCGGAGCTATGGCGATCGGTACGCAGTCTATCGAACCTGTCCATATGCTGGTTGGGCCGGGCAACGCCTTTGTTGCCGAAGCTAAGCGCCAGTTATTTGGGCGCGTCGGTATTGATTTGTTCGCAGGCCCAACAGAAACGATGGTCATTGCCGACGACACAGTCGATGGAGAGCTTTGTGCAACAGATTTATTGGGGCAGGCAGAGCATGGTTACAATTCACCATCCATTCTTGTCACCAACTCACAAAAACTGGTTGATCAAACAATGGCTGAAATTGTGAGGATCTTGACCATTTTGCCGACCGCAGAAACAGCTTCGGTGAGTTGGCAGGACTATGGCGAAATTATTCTGTGTGATACCTATGATGAAATGCTTGCTGTCGCCAACGATATTGCTTCCGAGCATGTGCAGGTCATGACGGATCGCGACGACTGGTTTTTGGACAACATGCAAAGTTATGGCGCTTTGTTCTTGGGGCCGCGCACAAACGTTTCTAATGGAGATAAAGTGATCGGAACCAATCATACATTACCAACCAAAAAAGCCGGGCGTTACACGGGTGGGCTTTGGGTCGGCAAATTTTTAAAAACCCATAGCTATCAGAAAATTTTGACTGATGAAGCGGCAACTCAAGTCGGTGAATATTGTTCGCGGCTGTGTATGCTAGAAGGATTTGCCGGGCATGCAGAGCAAGCCAATATTCGGGTCCGTCGCTACGGCGGCAAAAACGTTCCGTATGGGACTGCCGCCGAATAATGAATATGCCTCGCACACCTTCGTTTCGTCTTGATGGTAAACGCGTCTTTGTTGCTGGCGGACTGTCAGGTACTGGTCTGGTTTGCGCCTCCGTCTCAACGCTTGCTGAAGCGGGAGCGGATTTGATCATTGGCGCGCGAAACGCCATCAAATTGTATGAAGCGGCATCAGATATATCGGCGCTTATAACAGGAACGAGCTTGTTGATCGACGGTGGCTGGACGGCAGATTGATGGCAAAAAAGAGTATAAGAGCCGCTGACGTAGCAAAGCGGGCAGGGGTCAGTCAGCCCACCGTAAGTCGGGTTTTTGGCGTTGGGACTAAAGTATCTAAAAAACTAGAGTTAAAAGTCAAAACAGCGGCCGCAGAACTCGGTTATCGCCCCAACACACTCGCACGAACACTGGCGACGGGGTGTTCTAAAACGATTGGTTTGATCGTCTCCTTTCTTGAAAACCCTTTTTACCCAGAAGCTCTGGAAAAGCTCTCTCTGGTACTTAATGAAAGCGGCTATCACATTTTGATTTTTATGGCCGCTAATCAAGCCGAAGAAATAGACACGATTGTTGAAGATTTGCTAGATAACCAAGTCGACGGAATAATTTTCGCATCGGTTGGCATCTCCAACACGCTGACAGATCGACTGGTGAAAGAAAATATTCCACTGGTCTTATTTAACCGTGGACAGGACGATCCAAGACTGTCTTCTGTAACATCAGCCAATTTTGAAGGTGGACGAACTGTTGCTCAATTTTTGTTAGCGGGCGGTCATCAACGGATTGCCCATATATCGGGCTGGCAGGGCTCTTCCACGGGCCGGGATCGCCAAGCTGGTTTTATCAAAGGACTAAAAGATGCCGGTCAAGAACTTATCGGCTGTATCGATAGCCGTTTTCGCCGATCGCTAGCCGCTGAAGCCACGCGCCGGCTATTTTTGGGTGAGATCATTCCTGACGCGATATTTGTTGGTAATGATCACATGGCATTTGCTGTTATGGAAACCATTCGCACGGAATTCGGCCTTAGAATTCCTGAAGATGTATCTGTGGTGGGTTACGACGACGTCTCCATGTCGGAGTGGCCCAGCTTTAATTTAACAACCATTCGACAACCGGCAAATCGAATGGTCGAAGAGACCGTCAAAATGCTGTTGTCGATGATCGACGGCGATTTTCTGACGGTTCAAAAACTAGAAATTGATGCATCTCTTCAGGTTCGTGGAAGTGCACGTATTCCGGAGGAATGGCCAAATGAAGAATTTTGATTGTCCAGTTAATTTTTTTATATGCTAGCTCATCGCGGTGATCTGATCCATTCCGGCAGGCACGGTGCTTTGGTCGTGCCGGAAGCGGTTATCCCTGATCTTGAAGGGGCAATGAATACGATGTTTAATAACAAGAAGCTTGTTCTTGAGCCAGCTCGTCAAGATGGCCTCAATTTCAAAAAAATTGAGGCAACATGATTGGCATTCGAAGCCGTGCGTAAGTGAACCAATAATAGAACCAAGCGAGACAAATATTGATTAAAACAGCGATTACACCCCGCGTTTCTGAAACAGACGGCGTTGGCCACGTAAACAATACAATTGTACCGGTGTGGTTTGAGGCCGGTAGACGGACTATTTTCAAGATTTTCACTCCTGACTTATCTTTCAAGAAATGGCGAATGGCATTGGTGCATATGAGTGTCGATTTCGAATTTCAGATCCGGTTCGATGAAGATGCTGAGGTGCGTACTTGGATTGAGCATGTGGGAACGAAAAGTTTTACGGTCGCAGAAGAAATATGGCAGGAAGAAAGAAAATGCGCCACTGGGAAGGCGATTTATGTCAACTTTAACTATGTTACCCAGCAATCGGAGCCTATCTGTAATGAAATACGCCAAAAATTAGATGACTTACAGGATGGTTTAAATTAACGCATAGAAGAGTAACAACAAAGTTGCCTGGCCCTCGCTCAATCCTACATCGATTCAATAAAATCGTTTTACATCTTTAGGGTTAAGAACCGAGTTTATAAACACTATCGAAAAAGTGTCGAATTTATCCTAACAGCGGTTGTTTTAAATAGTCTAAAATTACTTCTGCTTAGCACCCCATAAGCGGACATCAAAACTGGATTTTTAGATTTTCCATTATTAACATCGGCTTTCCGCTCAGTTGCGGACATTATTAGGCCGTGTTGGTAAGGTCTGTTTAGTGCCAAAAGGAGACGTCAAATGCTTTAATATATGGGAGTGCGTAAACAAAGAGTAGGCACCACCACGGAAGTGTTTTGCTGCAGTATGAGAGACAATCAACGAACAGACGCACTTTGGTTGAGAGGTGACGGGTTTGTGGAAAGGTGCCAAGGTTTCGCTGATGGTTTGGGTGTAAAGCTTGGCAAACAAATGATTGATTCAAGTCAAGATCCGGCGGAAAAAAAACTAAAGTTTTGGTGTATTTATATGCTAATCCTAAACGGATGCGATTTTGACGCTGGGACTAACCTCGGCTGATCCTAGAATTGCAGTACTTAATGAAAATGGAATGGCTGGCGACATTTACTTCGGCACCTTTGATTTGGGCACTGAAGTTGTTAAAGGTATTAAAGCTGAGACCATTAATTGGGGAATTGATCAACAGTCCTTCCTTCAACCCCGTCTTCCCGTCGTTGTCTTGACCAATTATGATCGCTACGGGGTTCTTCCTTGAAATAATATTAACTCTGGACCAGGTTTTGTTACCAAGGAGGGTCTGACGTTAGTTGAAAAATATGCCGGTGAATACCGCTATAACATAAGACGCTAGAGCAGCTGTGAATTTACTGCCGCCCCTTTTTTTAAGTAGGGGGGTACATAAGTCAGAGACTATTGATGCTGTTATGGCAGAAGATGAACGCGTAAAGGAAATGTCTGCCCTTCGAAAGGCCATAATCCGACCAGAACTCAGCCTAGATTTCTGTTGGTTCTGTTTTGGTTTATATGCGCCACAACAACAGGCGCTTTTCGACGATGCTAATCAGGGCGCTAACGCAAACGCCCATGATGGATAAGATCACAACGCCAACAAAAAGCCGCTCTAAATCGTAAAGGGATCCTGCTTCCAGTATGTAAGCTCCAATCCCATATTCAGCACCCAGCATTTCAGCCGCGACCAGAAGGATAATGGCAATAGCTAAGCTGATGCGGAGGCCGGACAAGATGCCGGGCATGGCACCGGGGAGTACAATTTTCGAGACAATTGTCGACCAAGATAATGAAAAACTTTGCCCCATTCGAATGAGCGATCGGTCAACATTATCGACCGCGCCATAGGTGGCGACGACTGTTGGTGTGAATGTACCAAAGGCGATAAGCGCATATTTAGACATCTCATCAATTCCAAACCAGATAACGAACAGCGGCAATAAAGCTATTTTGGGGATTGGAAAAATGGCTGCAACAAGCGGCACAAGGCCCGCCCGAACCAATGAAAAAAGGCCAATCATGACACCGACACAAATGCCAAAAGATGCCCCAATAGACGCACCAATAACCAATCGGCTGATGGAAGGGAGCAGATGCTTCCACAAAAGCCCACTGTTCCAAAGCTCGACAAATGTTGCAAAAACATCGGAAGGGCGGGGAACCGTTAGGTTCGAGATGAAACCCGACCGGGTGCCGATCTCGACCCCAATGATAAGTAAAATAAAGGTAACGAGCCCAATCCAGCGTTTGGATTGAGGTGCAAATCCACCACCTCTAAATTCGACAGTCCGCGCAGTTTTTTGTTTCGCATCAGACATTAATCAACTCCTGATCCGCAGCCATGGCTTCTTCGCGCATCAAGTTCCACAGGTGTTTTTGTTTTGCGTCCAAATCGGCATCACCCAATCCACGTTCCGCCAAGGGTTTCACGATTTCGACAATTTTACGAATTTTGCCTGGCCGGCGCGACAACACAACAATCGAATGCCCAAGACGAACTGCTTCATTTAAATTATGGGTCACATAAACCGCGGTGAACGGTTTTCGTGTCCACAAATTGACCAGATCATCAATTAAAAGTTCACGGGTTTGGCTATCAAGCGCCGATAGCGGCTCGTCCATCAACATCACGGCCGGGTTTACGGCTAAAGCACGCGATATGGCAACGCGTTGCTTCATTCCGCCAGACAGTTGTTTGGGTAAAGCTTTACGAAAATCGGTTAATTTGGTCCGCGATAAGACGTCAGAAACTATGGCTTTGGCTTTCGCATCACTGAGCCCATAGTCTTTTAAAATCAGGCTAATATTGCCTTCCACCGTGCGCCACGGCAGCAAGGCGAAGTCTTGAAAAATGTAGGTCAACGGGTTTAGGCTATCGGATGGAGGCTCGCCCACTTGCACAACGCGCCCGATTGTTGGTTCTTCCAATCCACCGATTAAACGCAGAAGCGTTGATTTTCCACAGCCTGATGGCCCGACAATGCAAACGATTTTGCCTGCTGGAATATCGAGGTTAATGCCTTGCATGACCTCTAGGGTGCCGTAGGAATGGCCAATATTTTCTAAACGAAGATCCATTGAAGCCCGATAGATTATTATGAATTAAGAAAGAGGGGAGTGAATAAATCCACTCCCCGCTTGTGTCTAGTCTCACGGATGTTAAAGCGTTTTGACGTAAGAGCTATCAACTAAAGTATCCATGTTGATCGAAGATTTGACCAGTTTTTCAGCTTTAAACCAGTCCAATTGCTCTTTAATAGACGTCGTGTTCAAAGCGGCTCCGGAGTTAATGCGCATGGCACCGTTGCGGATACTTGGCGCTGCTTTTTCGTAAGGCCGGGTGTTGTAGACATATTTGTGGATCAGTTTGACCATGTCTTCCGCCGCGGCGTCACCTGCCGTTTTGTCAACAAGAGCCGCGTTAAAGTCAGCGGCACCCTTGGTGAAAGCAGCAATAAAGGCTTCTGTTTTTGCCCGCTCATAGGCCGCATTCGCAGCTGATGTGAATACCGATGTGACCTGATAATTTGGAAGGTAATCAGCTACATTTCCGATTATTTTAACGGCTCCACCCTTCGCAAGGCCCTTGGCGATGTGAGGGACAATTGACCATGCATCAATCTGTCCAGACTTTAGTGCGCCGATAATTGCCCCGACTTTTTGCAACGGCTTATATTTAAGCGAAATGCCTTCTTTTTTGGCGATCTTCGCGCCCATGAAATGGAAGGATGATCCGGATTGGGTTATTCCCCAAGACTTGCCACCCAATTGTGATGCACTAGATAATCCTGCTTCATAGGCGGCGTTGGAAGCCAGAATTTTCTGCCCATCAATGCCCGGTTCTTCAGATAGAGCACCACCGATAACTTTGGTTGCACCTTTTTCAGCGAGTGAAATAAGTCCACCAGAAATAGCAGTAACGGCATAGTCTACATCTTTAGAAGCCACAGCGACAGCCATGGGCTGGGCGGCTTGGAAAAATTTAAATTCAACATCAAGGCCTGCTTCGGCAAAATACCCGCGCTCGAACGCCACAAAACTTGCCGCATGGCTGGTGAAGCGCAGTGCGCCGACGTTAATTTTTTGATTTTCAGCGATAGCAGGCATGCCGATTAGGGATGTGGCGGCAACGCCTGCCATCCCTCCAAGAATTTGTCGCCTGTTAAAGTTCGTCATTTAATATCTCCCTATATTTTCAACTCGTTATTTGAATTCAACATTTACCATATATAAAGTGATCCGTGATGTCGCATGAAAACTATATCATAAACAGAAAATGACTAAAATTCTATCAGCAGCCCAAACTCTTGCAAAAGCTTGAGCAGCGAATCGACGTTGTTATCTGATTGACCGGGGAAAGCGCTCAGTAGATCGCTGCGGCTAAACAGCTCGCTTGTTAGCATCCATTTAACCATTGGCGTGTTATCGGGCGAGATTTCCATATCGTGATCCGCCATATTTAAATGCCAATCTTTGCCCCGACGTTTGAAGCGGGTGTCCGTTGTTCTGACCCTAAAGTTTCGAGTTATGGCTTTACTGGGTAATTCGAATCGGGCGATATTGAGCAACGATAACTGAGCGTGTTCGTGCCGGAATAGCTTTTTGGCCTCATTACTGGTCATTCGTGCATGCAGCTTATCGGCAATTTGATTGATGACTTTGTCGTAGGTCAAAATGTCGTCGTAATGGGGCATTTCCTGGCGAAATGCGGTATCCAAATATAAAGACTCGACAATCGTATCGACAAAATTTAGGGCCCGTGGCGGCTCCATGCCATAAGTGAGGTGCAAGCTGTGCTCAGATGAGGCAATTGCTGCATGATATTTGCCTTTTGGAATATAGAGTAGATCGCCGGGCTTCATGGTCAGGCGTTTTTCGACGCCGCCTTTGTTTTGTGCATGTTGTTCACGGGTGAAGCTCATTTGGTGGCAGCCCGGTTTTAGCATGGGGTTTTCAAAATGCGTTTCAAAAATTTCCCAATCTTTTTCCCCGTCAATTTGGAATACAAATACATCCATTAAATCAAAATGTGGCAAGAATCCCGGATGTTGCTTGAACGAACAATAGAGATTGCAGCGCGATAACCCACCAATTGCAGCTTGCAAACTGGCAGCTAAGGCTGCACTTCCTTCCGCGTACGTTTCCATACCGCTCAACACAACGGATGCACCTTGCTTTATATATGCAGAAACCTCTTTAACATTCAAAATCCCTTGAGGCATATAAGCTGCAGGGGGGATCTGTTCGTTATCTAAGACCAGTTTGAAGGTATTGGGATTCCAAATATGACCTGTGTTGATGATTCTATTAAGGTCGGCCCAATCGAACAGGCCCGCAAATTTTTCCACATATCCGGGGATATGTAGTGGTTTTTTGCCAAAATAGTCTTTAAAAAAAACATCTGGCATGATCGGAGATAGTAAAGAGCCGAATTGCGTTTGTGAATTATGCATGGGTTTTGTATCACTGTTATGAATTCTCAGAACAATTTAGAACCTATAGGCAAGCACCGCAAGAAACCCTTGAAAACAAGCTTAAAAACAGGTGTTGCTATTCTTTAAAAATGAGTCTGGGAAAAGCGTTGACTAGGGGACTAAACGGGGTATATTGCGGCCACTTTAGAGGGATTGCGTATTTAAGTACGGGGGTCCCGTTTGGCATGATTAAATTGAATTCGAGGCGAAGATGTTCGCAGTAATACAGACCGGCGGTAAACAATACCGGGTCTCAAAAGATGATAAGTTGGTTGTCGAGAAGCTTGATGGCGATGTTGGTAGTGTTATTCAGGTCGGCAATGTGTTGATGATTGGCGAAACCGGCAAAGAGCCCACGATTGGTGCTCCGGTTGTTGAAAAAGCAGCTGTATTTGCTGAAGTCATCGAGCAAAGTAAGGCTGATAAGGTTATAATCTTCAAGAAAAAGCGTCGTCAAAATTACCGTCGCACGAAGGGTCACCGTCAGCAACAAACAATACTTCGTATTGTTGAAGTAAGCCCAACAGGCACGAAGCCTAAAGCGGCTGCAGCTAAAAAAGCTGCAGCAATAAAAGATGCAGCTGAAAAGCCTGCAGCTAAAAAGCCTGCAGCTAAAAAGCCTGCAGCTAAAAAGCCTGCAGCTAAAAAGCCTGCAGCTGATAAAGAAATACAGGAGTAGTCTTTTATGGCGCATAAAAAAGCTGGTGGTAGTTCCCGTAACGGTCGCGATTCTGAAGGTCGCCGCCTGGGTGTTAAAAAATTTGGTGGTGAAATTGTTGTTCCCGGCAACATCATCATTCGTCAACGTGGTACTAAGTTCCACCCCGGGGCGAACGTAGGCATGGGCAAAGATCACACGATCTTCGCTGTTGTTGACGGCACGGTTGCTTTCCAAA
Organism: Rhodospirillales bacterium; assembly: GCA_028825025.1. Classification (GTDB taxonomy): domain Bacteria; phylum Pseudomonadota; class Alphaproteobacteria; order Rhodospirillales; family Casp-alpha2; genus JABMNT01. The sequence continues at coordinate 9,932 of JAPKAX010000049.1, forward strand.
AGAAAGCAGGCGGACGCATGTACGTGGGTGTCGAGCCGGTCAGCCAATAGAGCTACCAATCGCTTTGATTTCAAAGGGGGGATGGCTTACCATTCCCCTTTTTTCGTGAGCGTTCTATAACGAATTCGCGTCTATTTCCGCGGAGAGGGCCAATGAAATTTTTAGATGAAGCTAAGGTTTTTGTAAAAAGCGGTGATGGTGGTTCCGGTGCCGTTGCGTTTCGTCGTGAAAAATCTATAGAATTTGGCGGCCCAGAAGGTGGCGACGGCGGGCGCGGTGGAGATATTGTGTTCGAATGTGCTGGCAACTTAAATACGCTTATTGATTTCCGTTACCGCCAGCACCTAAAGGCCGGTAAAGGCAACCATGGCATGGGTAAAAATAGGACCGGTGCCGGCGGCGACGATTTGGTTATTAAAATTCCCGTTGGGACGCAAGTATTTGATGAAGACCGCGAGACTTTACTTGCTGATCTTACTGAAATTGGACAAACTTTCGTTATTTGCCAAGGCGGCGACGGCGGCAAAGGTAATACGCGCTATAAAACGTCAACCAACCAAGCACCTAGAAAGTTCGGTCCCGGGTTCCCCGGTGAAGAGCGCTGGCTTTGGTTGCGAATGAAATTGATTGCTGATGCTGGTTTGATCGGTTTGCCGAACGCTGGAAAATCAACATTTTTGACAACAACAACCCAAGCGCACCCGAAAATTGGCGCTTATCCGTTTACTACTTTGCACCCCAATTTGGGTGTTGTTATGCGCGGTCATGATGAATTGGTTTTGGCTGATATTCCGGGCTTGATTGATGGGGCCAGCGAAGGGGCTGGTCTAGGTACACGGTTTTTGGGCCATGTTGAGCGCTGTTCTGTTTTGATGCATTTGATTGACGCGACTGAAATTGATGTTGTGGCATCGTATCATACGGTTCGACGCGAACTTGAATCTTATGGTGCTGATTTATCAACTAAAATTGAAATTATTGCCCTAAATAAATGCGATTCGTTAACCGATGAAGAAATTGAAATCCAGAAAATCGATCTTGAAGAAGACACAGGAGCGTCGGTTCTTGTGATTTCAGGGATTGCAGGCACTGGTGTTAAAGAAATGCTCAACGATGTGTTCGCAGCTGTTGAAAAACAGCGTCTGGCAACCGAGGAGGATAGCGAAGAGCGACGGGTTTATCGACCATGAGCGCTTTGGTGGATCTTTCTAAATCAAAACGAATCGTTATTAAAATAGGCTCGGCTTTATTGGTCGATAAAGCCAACGGTCATGTGCGTCATCAATGGCTTGAAACTCTGGGCGCAGATATTGCTGCGCTAAGGGCCCGGGGCCAAGAAGTCATTATCGTCTCTTCTGGCGCGATTGCCGTTGGGCGGCGTCATTTAAATTTATCATCTGGCAAGTTGCGACTTGAAGAAAGCCAAGCAGCGGCAGCGACGGGCATGGTTCGTTTGGCCCACGCGTATCAAGAAGTTTTGGTAACTCATGATCTTACATTGGCGCAAGTCTTGATTACATTGGACGACAGTGAAAATCGACGGCGCTATATTAATGCCCGCAACACATTGCAAACGCTATTAAGTTTGGGTGCAGTGCCATTGATAAATGAAAACGATACCGTTGCTACTGATGAAATTCGGTTTGGCGATAATGACCGATTAGCAGCCCGTGTGGCGGCGATGGTCAGTGCGGATATGCTAGTTGTTTTGTCACATATGGATGGGCTTTATGACCGCGATCCAACGGGTAACGATAACGCTATTCACATTCCATTGGTCAAAGGTGAATTGACGCCAGAGATTGAAGCCATGGCTGGGGCTTTGAAAAGCGCTGACGGTACGGGCGGCATGGTGACTAAATTAGCCGCAGCCAAAATTGCGCTGGGTGCTGGCGCTGGAATGGTTATTGCGAATGGTACAGAAGAGCACCCCATTCAGCGGATTGAAGCCGGATCGCTTTGCACTTGGTTTGTTCCAACGGCGAGCCCCAAAAGCGCTCGCAAACTTTGGATTGCCGGATCGTTGAAACCAAATGGCTCTTTGATTGTCGATGAGGGTGCATTAGGCGCGTTGCAATCTGGGAAAAGTTTGTTGCCTGCTGGAATTACTGCCATCAAAGGTGAATTTGATCGGGGCGATGCTATTACCGTTTGCACTGCATCTGGAGCTGAAATAGCTCGTGGATTGGTCGCCTATTCAGCTGAAGATGCCCGCAAGATTATCGGCAAGAAAACCAGTGAAATTGAAAGTATTCTGGGTTACCGTAGACGCGATGAAATGGTCCACCGTGACGACATGGTATTGAGCTGAGGGCACGATGAGCGAAACCCAAACCGATTATACAGAACTGCTTGAAGGCTTAGGCCAAAAAGCGAAAGCGGCAGCGCGTGAACTGGCTGGAGCGTCTACGGATGCAAAAAACCAAGCTTTGATCAAAAGTGCTAAAGCCATTCGTCGGGGACAAAACCATATTTTGTCAGAAAACGCCAAAGACATGGCGGCAGCGGAAGAAAAAGGTTTGAGTGGGGCCATGCTGGATCGCTTGGTGCTGGACGAAGGCCGGGTTGAAGCCATGGCCAAAGGGTTGGAAGATATAGCCACTCTAGATGATCCGGTCGGCACTATTCTGTCAGAAGTTGACCGACCCAACGGCTTGGTCATTCAACGAAAACGCGTGCCTTTGGGCGTTATTGGAATTATTTACGAATCCCGCCCGAACGTAACGGCAGATGCCGGTGCATTGTGTTTAAAAGCCGGCAATGCAGCTATTTTGCGTGGCGGTTCTGAAAGCTTTTATTCATCAGCAGCGATTTTGGAGTGTTTGCATGAAGGCCTAAAACAAGCTGGATTACCCGAAGACGCGGTGCAACGGATTCCGACGCGTGACCGCGCAGCGGTTGGGGCCATGTTGCGCTTAAGCGATTATATTGATGTGATTGTTCCGCGCGGTGGAAAATCGTTAATTTCACGCATTACGGAAGAAAGTAAAATTCCGTTATTTAAACATCTAGAAGGTATTTGCCATTCTTATGTGCATAAAGATGCGGACCCTGAAATGGCTAAAAATATTGTTTTGAATGCCAAAATGCGCCGGACAGGGGTTTGTGGATCAACGGAAACGTTACTTATTGATCAAAGCATCGCCGATAAAATGTTGCCTGCGATTATTGATGGTTTGATTGATTTAGGCTGTGAAGTACGCGGTGACGCACAAACGTGCGCTATTGATAGCCGTGTCCAAAAAGCCAGCGATGAGGATTGGGATACTGAATATTTAGACTCGATCATTTCAGTGCGCACGGTTGTTGATCTTAAAGACGCGATTGAACACATTATAACACATAGCTCGAATCATACCGATGCGATTATTACGGAAAACCCTGAAACCGCGGAAGCTTTTTTAAACGCAGTCGACTCAGCGATTGTCATGGTCAACGCATCTACCCAATACGCCGATGGTGGTGAATTTGGTATGGGTGCTGAAATTGGTATTTCCACCGGAAAACTTCACGCACGCGGCCCTGTTGGGGTTGAACAATTGACCAGTTCCAAATACTTGGTTCGGGGCACTGGGCAGTGCCGCCCTTAAAATTGATCAGATAATGACAACTCAAATTGAAAATCAAATGACAGCGGCCCCCGGGCAACGCATTGGTCTATTGGGCGGATCGTTCAATCCTGCTCACGACGGGCATTTGCACATATCGAATTTGGCATTGGAACTTTTAAACTTGGATTGCGTGTGGTGGATGGTATCACCGCAAAACCCAATGAAGTCGGCTGATGGCATGGCGAGCCTTGATCAACGCATGGAAAAAGCCCGCGAAGTTGCTGGGAATCCGCGTATAGTGGTTACCGATATCGAACGTGAATTGGGTACTCAATATACAGCTGATACTTTACCCGCCCTTCAAAAAAAGTTCTCTGGGGGGCATTTCGTTTGGTTGATGGGGGCTGATAATTTGGCCCAGATTGAACAATGGCACGAATGGAAAAATATCTTTATGGCCCTACCCGTTGCGATTTTTGCCCGTCCGGCGTATTCTAAAAAGGCGAAGAACGCGAAAGCGGTAAGCCACTTTGCCCCGTATCGAGTGAGTGAGGATAATGCCTCAGAGCTTGCTGACATGAAACCGCCAGCTTGGACCTTTTTGAAAACACCGCTAAATAGTATATCTGCAACAGAAATCCGTTCACAATCAAACGAAGATTGGATGAACAAATGACTTTAACAAACTCGATAGAAAGGACTAACCCCATACCACAAAGTCAACAGGCGATACCAACCCCAGACGATGTTCTTGAGTTGGTTAAAACGTTTCTCGATGATGACAAGGCTGAAGACATTGCCGTCATCGACTTAGAGGGTAAAACAGAAATTGCCGATTACATGGTTATTGCCACAGGCACATCGCAACGCCACGTTGGTGCGATGACGGATCATATTTACCGCAACTTAAAGATCAAGGGCGTAAAAGGGATTGCCATTGAAGGCATGCCTCAGTGCGACTGGGTTTTGGTCGATGCAGGTGATGTGATTGTTCATTTGTTCCGTCCTGAAGTTCGTGATTTTTATAATCTAGAAAAAATCTGGACAGCTCCTGAGCAAACAAAAAATGCTACAGATGTAGACGTGGTTCCCGCCTAAAGGAGCCACTATGCGTTTAACACTAATTGCTGTCGGCCGGGCGAAAGCTGGGCCGGAGCGTGATTTGTTTGATCATTATACGCGCCGAATAACAGCTCCGTTTAAATTGCTCGAAGTGGAAGAAAAAAAACCACTTTCCGGGATTGAGCTTAAACGCCACGAAGCCAGCCTTTTGGATGCGGCTGTGCCTGACGGTGCTGTCCGCATTGCTTTGGATGAAAAAGGTAGAGATTTAACTAGTCGGGAATTTGCTAAAAAAATAAGCCACTGGCGAAACGAGAGCATACGCGATGCCGCCTTTATTATCGGCGGAGCCGATGGTTTGGATGCGGATTTATTGAAACGCTGTGATTTAAGGCTGTGCTTGGGCAAACAAACATGGCCCCACATGCTGGTCCGGGGCCTGATTGCGGAACAACTCTACCGCGCTCAATGCATTCTGGCTGGCCATCCATACCATAGAGATTAAACTCACTGAGTTTCTTTATGGCCTTTAAGACCAGTGTTTGGCGGTTATAATATAACCTATGGTTTCCCGGTTACTTCGTTATCACCAAACCAACAGCAATCACCTGCGTCGCTTATTCGGTTACGTGCTCAAGAAGGGATGCGTCCCGCGACTCAACTTCATTTCGATATAGGGTGCCTTGGCAGTAGGCAATTACGGGATGGCGGGGTGAGCGAGCTGTGCTGTTTTCTTTAATCTTTGTAATGCTTATTTCAGTGAATTCCTCTTCTTTAAGTTTTTTTCAATCAATATAGTATCGTTATATCCACGCGGCGTTCGTGCCACAAACTACGGTGGATCATCGAAGGAAACTTTTGCCGCTGCACTTGTTACAACATTCGCAAATTCACTTACTGCAATTTAGTCCCATACATTAAATCTATAGGTGCCATTGGGGGCCAAAACGTGTTTAGCCTCTATGTAACCGGCGACCCGATCAGGAAAGAACATCACCCCAAATTGACAACAAATGGCATCAAAATAGGCGTTTTCAAATAGCAGGTTCAAGGCATCTGCTTGTTTCCAGGTGATCCGGTTGTTAGTGGGTTGCTTTGATGATGCATGATCAAGCATGGGCTGGTTCAAGTCAGTCACTGTTTAGTACGTATTGTCATCTAGCTTCGGGGCAAGTTTGCGTGCGACAACGACAATACCTGCAGCAATTTCTAAAACGTTTTAGGGTTTGAAGATGCAACCTGATGCGCCAAGTCTTAAGCATAAGCTTTGAAAATCAATTGAACCGAATAAGTATGGTGAATTTCAGGGATAGAGCCCGCAAACACTTTATAGTCATCCGTCATGTATGACCTCCAGTCAAAGGGGTAAATAATGTGCGATTTCAAATACAAATAACCTAAATTCGATTTCATAGATATTATTTATGATAGGTCCAAACTGGGGGCAGTAATTAGTCGTTTGCGTTTAATGAAATACCAGTTCCACCAAGTCCACAATAGCCGTTCGGATTCTTAGCCAAATACTGTTGGTGATAGTCTTCGGCATAATAGAAGGTAGGGGCGTCTAGGATTTCAGTTGTGATTTTCCCTAATCCAACGGCTTTTAAGTTCT
>JAPKAX010000050.1 GCA_028825025.1 Rhodospirillales bacterium
TGTGTGACGTTCGTGCAAGATGTGGCATGATCTCTTTTGTCAGTACCATATATCGTGATACGAGTTCGGTGGTGCACGGTTTTTGTTTAGCCATTTCTTTTATTTTCTTTCAAATCTGCTACTGAATACATTTTAATACCTAGCTTTCCATTTATTTTTATACGCCAGCTAATATCAGATGCATCAAGAGTTAATTTGGAAAGCCACATAGAATTATCAAATTTTATCTTGGGTTTTAACGATATTTATCTTTGACATGTGGAGATAAGAAAAATTAACGCTTTGCAATAATCCACAACTAACAAATTAATAGCAGATTGAAAGTAACTTCTCAAGTAAGTGGATTGTAACTGTAGATTAAATTTTTCAAGCATCTATTCTTTGGATGAGTTAATAAAAGTCCAAACAGTTATCTAATGTTTTACATATTTTCCATGATCTTATTAGTCTCGATGGACAAGGCTTTATAAATGTCGTAGCCGAATTTATGGCAGAATTTCCTACTTCGCGTTTTCTTGATCGAAAAACTCAACCTAGCATGTTCACACTAGTTTTATTGGCTAGTATTTCAGCTTTAGCGATGAATAGTTTTTTGCCAAGTCTTCCAAACATGGCTGAACACTTCGGCTCTTCTACATCAATTATGGGATTATCGGTTGGTGTGTATTTAGGCTCAAGTGCTGTGTTTCAAATTTTGGTTGGACCACTTTCAGACAGGGTAGGCCGCAGAATAGTCTCGTTATGGGCTCTTATTATTTTTATTCTAGTAAGTTTTGCGTGTGTATATGCTCCAAATACCGAAAGTTTTATGGCTCTTAGGGCCTTACAGGCTATTGCGGCTTGTACTTTTGTTTTAGCAAGAGCAATTGTCCGAGATACGACTGAAACGCAAGCATCCGGATCAAAAATTGCCTATATTTCAATGGGAACGGCTATTTGCCCAATGTTTGGTCCTGCATTAGGTGGACTTATGGGGGGCTGGTTTGGTTGGGAAGCTAATTTCTGGTTAATTGGCGGGCTAGGAGTAGTGATCTTGGTTATTGCGTATTTCGACCAAGGTGAAACTGTACCAGAGAATACATTGGGGTTTAGAGAGCAGTTTACTGAATATCCAGAACTACTCACGTCACGCCGCTTCTGGGGGTATTGCTTAGCATCAGCATTTGGAGCTGGAGCCTTTTTTGCTTATTTGGGTGGGGGGCCGTTTGTTGGATCTATTGTTTATAATTTGAGTCCTGAAATGCTTGGCCTTTACTTTGGTGCACCTGCCATTGGTTATTTTTTGGGCAATTTTTTATCGGGCCGTTACACCACTCGCTTTGGTATTGATGCAATGATACTATGGGGGCTCTGGATTATTTTTTTTGGCCTGTCACTGTCGATGATTTTTAGCCATTTAGGTTATGGCAGTGTGGAAACTTTTTTTGGATTTATGATTTTAGTTGGTTTGGGAAATGGTCTAAGTATTCCTAATTCAACTGCTGGAATGCTGTCCGTTCGCCCTCATTTGGCAGGTACAGCATCTGGACTTGGAGGGGCGATGATGATTGCTATCGGTGCAGCACTTTCAACGTTGGCTGGTGCATTTTTAGTTCCTGGTAGTAGTGAGATGCCACTATTGTTGTTGATGTGGGTTTCTTCACTTAGTGGCGTAGGTGTAATATTATATGTCCGTCAAAGGAATAAAAAATTACAACTCTACACATAACAATCCCTTCAAACACCCAAAAGACTTTTTTGTGATGGGATCTATAAATCTCAGGAACCACTCCATCTTCATTAACAGCTTAGATGCCACAATAAACTCAGCATCTGAACACTTTAAATTTACATGTAAACAGTTTCAAAAAGTGTAAATAATGCAGAAAATGTTAAAAAATAAAGTATAATAGATTTGAAATTATTATTGGAATATTTGTGAAATAAAACTGAGCCAGACCAAGCGCCTAATAAAATTGCTGGACTTGCAAGTAATGCATAGATGATAGTTTGATAGTTTATTAATCCAAATATTAGAAAACTAATAACTGAAATGCATATAATAGCAGCAGAAAGCATGGTTATATTGGCACGGGTAATTGTACTACTTTCACCTCTTGCAAGAATAACTATTGCAAAAAAAGGCCCAGCCATTCCAGCTAAGCCTTGAGTAACCCCTGATATAGCGCCAACTATGAAGTTGGCTTTTGGTGAAAATAGAAAAGTTATTTTTGACTGTTGAGATATTACTAAAACAGCTAATAAAACAAACAAAGATATTATAATTTTTAAAATATTTGGGTTTATTAATACTAATAACAAAGTCCCAACTGGAACAAATAAAATGAATGCTATTAATATTGGAAAAATTGTTTCCTTTTTGGCGCTTTTCATAGCCATAGGAAATAATCCTATTGATACGGATATTTCGATTAAAATTTCTATTGCAACCGCCTGAACGGGTCCAAAAATTATTGCTAAAGCTGGAATAGCAAATAAAGCAGATCCAAATCCTGAGTAGCCTCTTATGATACCAGCAAAATAGACGATTATTATCATTGTTATAAAACTAGGAGAAAGTAGCGTTTCAACCATAATAATCTTTCTGTCTAATAATTCATGTATTTAAAAAATAAATATTCAAATATCAAGCAATATGAATTTCTTTATATTTAAACAATATCTTTTTTAATTAATAAGTAATTTATAATTGTTTCATGAATAATGCAGTTTCTAGATAAATATGATTTATGGTGATTCAAATAGGTGAAAAGTCTGGATGGCCTAATACTGAAAACATTGCATTTCACAGGCCTGATCTCTAGCAAAGGCCAAGTATGCAAATTCCTGGCCCTCCCCACTGGCCCATTCTGTGGCAGCTAATCCAACTTGAAACTGAGTAGTCTCCCAATTTGTGTGCGTTTTCGAGAAAATTGTAGACAATTAATTGCTAATATTGCAATATGTGAATGTATTAATTATTTTTCGTTATTCTTTAGAGGGGGTAAGTATGGCCCGCATTCTCGTCATAGTGCCTTTCGCACTTGTCGACAAAGGGATCGATAATCGCCTCAACCAAGTCCAATCGGTAAAGTTTGGTCCCTATATCGATTTTGAGTTTTGTGGCCCCAAGGCACCCGGCCTTGAACGACACATACGATGACCGCATGATTGGAAATCTCGCAGTGTTCGAAGTTGGCCTCAGCTCGCAAGACGAGGGATTTGATACGGTGTGCATGGGCTTGAGTATTGGCTCAACTATTACGGTATGGTGGGTGACGGAGCATGTTTACGTACTGCCTAATGCCTGACGACGGCTAACCTAGAGGAAATGGGCGTATGGTAAAAAGAACTCGTGGGGCAATTCTTCAATCAATTCAATTTGATCCTAAAAGTGCCCAATCTCTGACGACCCAGATATTAATTGCAGTTCGTAATCTGATTTTGAGTGGCGGATTGAGAGCTGGAGAGCGAATGCCCTCAACAAGAACCCTTGCCAAAGATCTAGGTGTGTCGCGCAATACAATTGTTGGGGTTTTTGACCGGCTGTTAGCGGAAGGGCTGTTGGAGGCGCGGATTGGCGCCGGTACTTTTATTGTCGAAATTCAGAACTTCGAACAAGCGCTAAATGATAGAGAGCCAAAGCTTAGTGATTTTAGTGGCCTAAATTTGAATGTCCAAATCCAGTTAAAAAATAAGAACTACCAAGAAAATACGCTTTCACAAGATCCATCGAAGTTTGCGCCGCGACTTGGTCATGGTGTCCGGGCATTCACAACAGCTTTGCCCGCTCTAGATTTGTTCCCGGTTGCGCAATGGTCGCGGCTGACATCAAAACATTGGCGCGGATCGCGGGATGTTGTGTTGGGCTATGGAAAGCGGGTTGGCTATCTGCCGCTCCAACAGTCTATTGCTGCATTTCTGCGGGCCAGCCTTGGAATAGACTGTCGCGATGAGCAGATATTCGTCACTAATGGCGCTCAGCAGGCATTTCATGTGATTGGTTCATTTTTACTTAAGCCGAATGACACTGTTTGGTTCGAAAACCCAGGGGCTTTGGGTGCACGCAATGCATTGGTCGCGGCGCGTGCCAAACTGCAACCAATTCCGGTCGACCAAGATGGCATTATTGTCAAAGAAGGTTTACGGCGCGCACCTGACTTTCGCTTGGCGTTTGTCACGCCAACTCATCAGCAACCTCTTGGGGTCAAGATGAGTCTGGCGCGAAGGATTGAGTTGTTAAAAGCTGCGGAAGCAGCAAATGCCTGGATCATAGAAGATGATTATGACAGCGAATTTCACTATGGTAACCATCGTTTGCCGTCATTGAAAAGTTTAGATCAGAATGACCGCGTACTTTATGTTGGCACCTTCAGCAAAACATTGTTCCCGGAGATTCGTCTTGGATACATTTTAGCACCTGAAAGTCTAGTCGACTCGTTTACAAGAATATTCGAATCTGTGTTGCCCAATGTATCCACCAGTTCACAAGCCGTTTTGTCGAGCTTTATGGATGAGGGACATTTTGGCGCGCATTTGCGTCGGATGAGACGCATTTATTCAGAACGCCATCAGGTTTTACTGGACTGCGCAAAAGAGCACTTGAACGGTCTTTTGGACGTCCGCCCCGTTGAGGCGGGATTACATACAGTTGGATATTTGCCCAAAGAACTATCGGAAGAAAGGGTCGCTGAACGTGCTGATAAATACGGGGTTTCAGTTGTGCCGCTCAGAAAGTACTGCATCGAACCAACTGACCTTAACGGATTATCGCTAGGTTTTAGTGGTGTAAATGCCAGCCAATTGCTAAATGGTGTCATGACGTTGCAAAAAGTTTGCCACGAATTGCTTGCAGAAATTTGAGCATAAATATTAGAGAATTTCCAAATTGGTACTTTATTTTATTTAAACCGGACCTTCGTGACAAACGATTTTGGCAGTATCCAGAATAAACGGGAAGTATACGATGGCTCAGCCAGAAACTCAGTGTTTGTATTATTAACAGGGAGTGAAGTATTTTGAAAATTGCATCTATTGAGACATTCAGCACCCGCTATGTCGGATTGGTTCGCTTGACAACAGCCTCTGGCGAACAGGGGTGGGGGCAGCTATCAACATATCACTCTGACATTAGCGCCGATGTTTTGCACCGCCAAGTCGCGCCATATGTGATGGGCGAAGACATTTCGGATTTGTCCACACTTGGTGACTTGTTGGATCGAACTTATGAGAAGCAGCACAAGTTTCCAGGTTCGTATATGTGCCGTGCTTTGGGTGGTCTTGATACTGCAATTTGGGATCTCCACGGTAAAGTTACTGGGAAACCAGTGTGCGTTCTTTTGGGCGGAAAAGTTAAATCTTTGCGCGCATATGCCTCCAGTATGAAACGCGATATTACACCAAAGGACGAAGCTGAACGTTTTAAACGTTTGCGCGATGAATGCGGATATGACGCATTCAAATTTCGGATCGGTGCAGAGGTTGGTCGCAATCAGGACGAATGGCTGGGGCGAACCGAGGAGATTATTCCGACAATCCGGCGCGAATTAGGGGATGACGCAACGCTGTTGGTGGATGCCAACAGTTGCTATATTCCTGAGCGTGCAATTGAAGTGGGTGCAATTCTAGAAGACAACGGCGTGTCCCATTTTGAGGAGCCGTGCCCATACTGGGATCATGATGCCACAAAAAAGTTACTGATGCATTGTCGATCGACGTATCTGGCGGCGAACAGGACAACGATTTGACCTCGTGGAAGTACATGATCAAAAATCGTGTTGTCGACATTGTACAGCCTGACGTTAGCTATGTTGGTGGGATTGAACGGGCAATGCGGGTTGCAAAAATGGCGCAGGAAGCTGGCCTTCCTTGTACACCCCACGCCGCAAATATGTCGCTTGTTACGGTTTTTACCGCTCATATGTTGGCTGCCATTGAAAACGCAGGAAAATACCTTGAGTTTTCAATTGAGGTTGAAGATTATTATCCTTGGCAACGGGGGATCTATACGGATTACCCAACTGTACGCGATGGAAAATACCACCTGACTGAGAAGCCAGGATGGGGCGTTGAGATCAATCCGGAGTGGCTCGCAAAATCTGCTTATAAGGTCAGCGTTCTGGACTAGTTGGTGATTTTGGGTGCGTTTTGTGGCACCATGAAGGATAGCATATTGCAAAATAATGATATATTCACTCAAGACTTTAAAAATACAGCGTATTGGTGGGATCTGGTAGAGGAGCCGCAGGCAGATATAGAGCTTCCTGTAACCAAAACTGATGTCGTAATTATTGGCTCAGGATATACTGGTTTATGTGCTGGCATCCAGACAGCACGGGCTGGGCGAGAAACGCTAATACTAGACGCCGAGCGTCTTGGCTGGGGCTGTAGCTCACAAAATGGTGGTCAAGTGTCGGGTTTGCTGAAACCATCACTTGCGGACCTGAGCCAGAAATATGGTGCCGACAAGGCGTTAAAGATTTTGCAAGAAGGCGCGAATTCGATGCAATTCCTAAAGGACTTCATTGCTGATGAAGGCATTGACTGTGACGTTCGCATGAACGGTAAGTTCCGTGCTGCCCATAATGCCGCCCAATATGAAGCGATGGCTAAAAAGTATACCAATCAAATCAAAGGGCTGGAACTGAAAGTCGATATGGTTCCACAATCAGAACAACACCGCGAAATTGGGAGTGCCGCCTATTTTGGTGGCGCGGTTATTCACAATCATTTCGGTTTGAACCCAGCCAAATTTCACAGTGAATTGGTTAAGAGAGCTAGGAGTTCTGGAGTAAAACTGGTCGCCTATTGCAGGGTGGAAAAAATAAACCGCCAAGCCAATAAATTCCTGATCTGTACATCTAAGGGCATTATTGAGGCGCGTGATGTGATCGTGGCCACCAGCGGATATACCGATAAGTCGTTACCGTGGCACCGTCGCCGTATAATTCCAATTGGCAGTTATATGATTACAACTGAAGATTTGGGCGTGGATGTCGTGAAAAGCATCATTCCAAATGACCGGATTGTCACAGATTCGCGTAAATTGGTCTATTATTATCGTTCTAGCCCTGATCGCCGGCGCATCCTGTTTGGCGGTCGGGTATCGCTTCAAGAAACTAACCCCAAAGTAAGTGCACCTCTTTTGCGAAACGAGTTGGTTAAGCTGTTCCCACAAATATTGGACGTTAAGATTAGTCATTCATGGATGGGATACGTCGATTTTACCTTCGATTCGATGCCACACATAGGTTGCCATGATGGATTGTATTACGCGTTGGGTTATTGTGGATCAGGCATTGCGACTGCAAGTTACCTTGGAACACGGGTCGGTCAAAAACTGTTAGGAGATCCGCAAGGCATTACGGAACTTGACGATATATCGTTCAATACACGTCCATTTTACATCGGGAATCCATGGTTTTTGGCGCCTTCGGTCCATTATTATCGCTGGCTCGACAAATCTGGGCGTTAATAATTGGCCTGTAATTTTGTCCAAAATGGACCTTACGCCAAGACCAATTTGTTTGCAAAATCACGCACAAGGACAGTCGTCCGGAAAACTACATTACGAATTGGAAACTGAGATCACAAAGGGGAAACTACTATGATTAAGAAAATACTTACTCGCGCTTTGCCAGTGTGCATGGTGCTTATGGGGGCGGGAGCCGCAGCAGCTGATGAATTGACAGTTGCAACACCAAACGATCCATCAATTGATCCACATTATCTGTATGTTTCAACAAATGCAGCTTATGGACGCCACGTTTTTGGAAAGCTGCTCGATCGTGATGGAGACGCACGCGTAAAGGCAGACCTTGCCGTTTCCTGGAAAAATATTGACGAATTTACTTGGGAATTTAATCTTCGGGAAGGCGTTACATTCCATGACGGTTCAACGTTTGATGCCGAAGATGTCATTTTCTCGTTTAACCGCGTGCCAAATGTTCCAAATAACCCGGCAAGCTACGAGTCCAATACAAATATGATTGAAACAATCACAGCGACGGGTCCGTATACTTTGGTTATAAAAACCAAAAATCCATATCCGCTCCTTCTTCGCCGTATATCAGGTGTGTCTATTGTTTCTGCTGAAGCAGTCGAAGGCGGCACAACAGCTGATTTTACGTCTGGTCAGATCGCAGTTGGTACTGGTCCATATAAGTTTTCGGCATTTGTGCCTGGTGACCGTTACGAACTGGTTCGCAACGAAGACTATTGGGGTGAACAGCCCGCTTATGACAAAGTTATCTTCCGTATCATGCCAGATCCTGCTTCGCGCATGGCTGCCTTGCTTGGTGGCGATGTAGACATTGTTGAGGGTTTTTCGCCTTCATCGGTTGAGACTCTGGAAGCGCGCGAGGGTTTTTATGTCGCCCAACGTGCTTCTGCGCGAACGCTATGGCTCTATGTTGACATCCAAAATGACCAATCGCCCTTTGTGACTGATCTAGATGGCAATCCAATGGATAATAGCCCGTTAAAAGATGCGCGTGTACGTGAGGCCATGTCGATTGCAATTGATCGCGATGCTATAGTTACTCACGTTATGGGTGGCCTGGCAGAATCGGCTAATCAACTCGTGCCGGCTGGTTGGTTTAGCCATAACCCTGACATTGACAGCATTTCAGTTGATGTTAAACGCGCAAAATCGCTTCTTGCCGAAGCTGGCTATGCCGATGGGTTTGGCCTGACAGTACATGCACCGAATGACCGTTATGTGAACGACGAAAAAATAGCACAAGCGGTTGCTCAGATGCTTGCACGTATCGGTATTATAACCCAGGTCGAAACCATGCCTAAGTCGGTATATTTTGGTCGCTTGAACCGCCAGGAATTTAGCCTGTCGATGATTGGGTGGGATAACAGCCTAACTGGATCTTCATTGATGTCGCTGAGCGCAGCATTCCACACCCGTGAAAAGGATCGTGGTTATGGTGGCTGGAACGCTGGTGGGTATTCCAACGCGGACTTTGACGCAGCTGTTGAAGCCGCTGAGAAGGAATTCGACACAGTTAAGCAGGAAAAATACCTGAACGAAGCCATGCGGATCTTGATTCAGCAAGATCGCGGGGCAATCCCGTTGCACTCGCAGTTCACAATTCTCGGCGTACGCGACGGTGTTAGATACGAACCGCGCGTTGATGAGCATTTCTCGGCAATGCTGGCCCAGCCTTCTGAATAGTCGGCTTTGGTAATTATGATAATTATCGTTTGAACAAAACTATGGACGGCAAAATAGTTTGCCGTCCATAGTTTTTTAAAAGGGGCCAAATATGACACTTTTTCTGATACGACGCCTGCAACAAAGTATCGTCGTTTTATTGGTGATGTCTTTTGTCGTATTTGCGGGGGTGTTCGCCATCGGAAACCCGATCGACTCGCTGATCAGCCCCGAAGCAACGGAACAGGAGCGCGAGAAAGCGATCTCACAGCTTGGGCTTGATCAACCGCTTTATGCCCAATATTTTGTCTTTTTGAAAAACGTGTCGCGCGGTGAACTGGGAACGTCCTTTGTTCATAATCGTCCGGCAATTAAGCTTATTCTTGAACGACTTCCTGCAACATTAGAACTGACAGTTGCGGCATTAGTATTTGCAATCATCGTCGGAATACCACTTGGTTTGCTGGCGGGGTTAAATACGGAATCCTTGATTGGTCGTGGTATACTATCTAGCTCGATACTCTTCTTCAGCCTGCCTACGTTTTGGGTTGGGTTGATGATGATACTTCTGTTCTCGATCAATCTGGGCTGGCTCCCCACCACTGGACGGGGCGAAACCGTTGAAATTTGGGGTATCCATGCCAGCTTCTTGACACTAGATGGCTTGCGCCACTTGGCCATGCCTGCTGTGAACCTTGGCCTATATCCGCTGGCCTTGATCATTCGCCTGACGGCGTCAGGAACACAAGAAACCATTCCCTTAGAATATATGAAGTTAGCCAAGGCAAAGGGACTGCGCAGGCGGCGAATTATTTTCATTCATCTTTTGAAAAACATCATGATTCCAATCGTGACAGTAATTGGCCTGCAATTCTCTGTTATTCTGGCATTTGCCGTTGTGACAGAAAGTATCTTTGCATGGCCGGGTATGGGACGTCTGATTATCGATTCGATTAACCTTTTGGACCGCCCTGTTATTGTGGCTTATCTTTTGGTGACAGTCGTTGTGTTTCTTATCGTAAATATCCTTGTAGATATTCTGTATTCGATATTGGATCCTCGGGTTCGCTTGGGAGGGATGTAATCAATGAGCATACCTTCTGTACAAACACCGTTTAAGCGTTTTATTTCTGAATATGTTGAACGGAAAACCGCAGTATTTGCATTTTTATTGCTTGTTTTCGTTTTACTTACGGCCTTTTTGGGCCCCTTCCTAACAATGCAGAATCCTTATGATTTAGCTCAGATAACCATCATGGAATCTGGTCTGGCACCTGGCGCAGAGAGCATTGATGGCAATACGTTTTGGTTGGGTACGGATGATCAGGGTCGCGATTTGGTGAGCGCGATCGTTTTTGGTTTGCGCATTAGCATTATGGTGGGAATTATCAGTGGCGTTCTTGCGGTGGTCATAGGCACCTCGGTCGGCATCGTCAGTGCCTATGTAGGAGGCCGAATTGATAACTTAATCATGCGCGTTGTTGATTTGTTTCTAGGTTTTCCAAGTTTCCTTATAGCACTAATTTGTCTTGCTGTTTTGGGTCGAGGCGCTGACAAAGTTGTGCTTGCGCTGGTGTTAAGCCAATGGGCCAACTTTGCCCGAATTGTTCGCGGCGTCGCCATAGCTGAGCGCGAAAAGGAATATATGGATGCGGCACGTGGATTGGCTCTACCTAAATCAAGGATCATATTTAGGCATTTGCTGCCAAATTGCCTTGCCCCGCTGATCGTTGTTGCGACCATGAATGTAGCATTTTCGATTACTCTTGAGGCTTCGTTGTCATTTCTAGGCGTAGGCCTTCCAATCACTCAGCCCTCATTGGGGCTGCTAATCGCAAATGGCTATGAATATATTTTGACAGGCAAATACTGGCTGAGTTTTTATCCTGGACTTTCGCTGTTGATCACCGTTGCAAGCATCAATCTTGTTGCAGACCGAATGCGGGATGTTCTGAATCCAAGGATGAAAAAATGACCATATATTCCGATACAATTCTTGAAGTTAAAGACTTGCAAACACATTTTTTCCTGAGAGAGGGTGTCGTCAAAGCAGTAGACGGTGTGTCATTTCGGGTGGGAAAAGGCGAAATTCTTGGAATTGTGGGTGAGTCTGGGTCAGGGAAATCAGTTACCGGTTTTTCAATTATGGGCCTTGTCAATAAACCGGGAAAGGTTGTGGGCGGCCATATTAAGTTTCGTGGAGACGACCTTGCCTATATGTCAGAAGAACAATTACGTATGCTTCGGGGTAACCGGATGTCGATCATCTTTCAGGATGCAAATGTATCACTTAATCCGGTCCTTCGGATTGATACGCAAATGATCGAAACTGTCTTGGCCCATAAAGATGTCTCAAAGGATGAAGCCCGAAAAATCTCGATCAATGGGCTTAAGATGGTCGGCATTCCAGCACCTGATGAACGCATTAATTCCTATCCGCACGAGTTTTCAGGTGGAATGCGCCAACGTTTATCCATTGCAATGGCGTTGTTGAACGAACCTGATCTGATTATTGCGGATGAACCGACAACAGCTTTGGACGTAACGATACAAGCTCAAATCCTTTATGAAACCCAGAAGCTGTGCCGCGATCGAGGAACTTCTTTGATATGGATAACTCATGATTTGACTGTCATCGCAGGTCTGGTTGATCAAGTTTGCGTCATGTATGCTGGGCAAATTGTCGAAAGTGGTCCGGTTGACGACGTTTTGGATGATCCCCAGCACCCTTATACGATTGGCCTGATAGGGTCGATCCCAAGCGCCAACACGCGAAGTAAGAAATTATACCAAATACCCGGTATGGCCCCATCGCTTTTGTCATTACCAGAGGGCTGTACGTTTAGGGAAAGATGCCAATTCGCATCAGAAACTTGCAAAAGTGTACCACCAAAAATCATTTTATCTGATCGCCGGGCAGTGCGATGTTTTTACCCCAAAGGAGAAAACGCTGCTGAAAATAGTGCAACTATTTCCCCTCATGAGGAGGATGTTCAATGAGAGAACAAGTTAAATCATTGGTTCGGGTTCGTAACCTCTCAAAACGGTTTTGGAAGGAACCAGATCTGGCCACGAAGATCGCGCAGCGGTTAAGTAGCAAATTTGAAACTCAAACCGTTCAAGCTGTCGATGGTATCAATCTAGATGTCTATAAAGGCGAAGTTTTAGGCCTCGTGGGTGAATCTGGTTGTGGGAAATCCACTTTTGGGCGGATGTTGGCTGGATTTCTGGAACCGACTGAAGGGGCAATAGAATTTGATGGCAACGACGTTACAAACCTGAATCGCGCTGATGCAAAAGAAATTGCATTGCGCATTCAAATGATCTTTCAGGATCCTCATGCATCGTTGAACCCACGAAAACGGATCAGAGATATTATTGGCGAGGCACCCCTCGTGCATGGCTTGATCAAAAAAGACAAATTCGATGAATTCTTGGATAAGCTAATGATTAAATGCGGGCTGGATCCCGAATTTAAAGACAGATTTCCCCATCAGTTTTCGGGTGGTCAACGACAGCGGATCGCTATTGCCAGAGCTCTGGCTGTAGATGCTGATTTTATTGTCTGTGACGAAATAGTTTCAGCGTTGGACGTGTCGATTCAAGCTCAGGTGTTGAACCTGTTTCTAGAACTGAAATCGGATTTTGGTCTAACGACCGTTTTTATCAGCCACGACCTTGGTGTTGTTGAACATGTAAGCGACCGCGTTGCAATCATGTATCTTGGGCGCATTGTTGAGTTGGCTGAAACAACAGAATTGTTCAAAACGCCGCTGCACCCTTATACTCAAGGCCTGTTGGAAGAAGTTCCAAGCCTTGAAAAACGCAGGATTGAATTTGCTGCAATAAAGGGTGAAATCCCCTCTCCGATGGACCCGCCAACGGGGTGTCAGTTTCATCCGCGTTGTCCCTTTGCAACTGACATTTGCCGAAGCGAAGCACCAGCATTGCGCGAACTGCTTCAGGAGCACTTGGTAAGTTGCCACCATGCAAAAATAGATAAATTGGAGGAGATATAATGATCAACAAATTTCCAGTAAATAAATGGGAGATATCGGATAAAGCAGCAGCGCTCCATCGTGAGGCGTGCATTTGCGATATGACGCTTCCATGGGTGCCTGAGGCTGACGGCAAAAATGAAGCGCTTGAGCGGTTTCAAGCTTCTGGATTTGACTTTCTAAGTCTAAGCGTTGGCGTGGAACGCATGGGGCTGAGTCACACTGTGCGCTATGTGCTTGCCATGCGTGACGAGTTCCGCTCCAAGCCTGACCAATTCCGGTTTATTGAAACAGTACAAGATATTCGCGAAGCCAAGACTAATGGTCAACTAGCGATCGGGTTTCACTTTCAGGGAAGCGAAATGTTAGAACGAGATGTACGCTTGGTCGAACTTTTCTATTGTCTTGGCGTAAGGCACATGCTGATTGCAAAAGATTATCGGTCTCGTGCTGCGGATGGGTGCTATGAGAAATCCAACGCTGGCCTCAGCCAATATGGAGAAAGCCTGATCCGTGAAATGAATCGGGTAGGCATGGTCCTGGATCTTACGCATACGGGATACAAGAGCACCATGGAAGCGATGGAAATTAGTAGTGCACCGGTGTTCTTTTCGCATTCGAATCCCTATGGCGTTCTAGCACAAACCCGAAATATTAAAGACGAACAGATCAAAGGCTGTGCAAAATCTGGTGGTATTGTTGGCATCGTCGGGTTTGGTCATTTTCTCAAAGATTATAACATCACCGCATCGGGTTTGTTTGAAAATATCGATTATGTGGCTCAGCTTGTTGGCGCGGGGCACGCTGGGTTGGGGCTCGACTATGTATATTATCCCGATATGTTTATGCGCCAGGTAAAAGACAATCCAAGCTCCTGGCCGCCGGAATACTTGCAAAATATGCAAGGCTTTAATTACGTGCCGCCCGAGGCATTGCCTGAAACTACAGAACTGATGCTAAAGGCCGGTTACAGCGACGACGACGTAAAGGGCGTACTTGGTGAAAACTTCTTACGCGTTTGTGATAAGGTTTGGCAGTAATGGACGCTGATTATATCGTGGTTGGTGCAGGGTCGGCAGGGTGCATTCTTGCGGCGGGTCTCAGCGAGGGTGGTAAAAACTCAGTTATTTTGCTTGAGGCAGGGCCGACAGATAGGCATCCTTATGTGAAGATACCCTTGGGTTATGGCCTGTTGTTTCACGACAAGGTCCGTAATTATCAATATTACAGTGTCGAAGAACCTGCTTTGAATGGGCGACAAATCTATATCCCTCGCGGCAAAACAGTTGGTGGGTCGGGGTCTATTAACGCTTTGGTTTATTTTCGTGGAATGCCTGCTGACTTTGAAAGTTGGAAGAGTGAAGGGCTGACAAATTGGGGGTGGGAAAATGTCCGCCCCTATTTTGAAGCCAATGAACGGCGCAATAAATCGGACACTGGAATAACTATTACTGATCCTGTTTCGGAAAGACACCCGTTCACCAAGGTATTTTCACAAGCCGCGGCAGAACTAAATGTGCGCGTTTCAGATGACTTTAATGGACCAAACCCCGAAGGCGTAGGATATTACCATATAACGACAAGATCTGGGTTTCGTAATACCAGCGCGGATAGTTTTTTACGTCCTGCCTTACGAAAAAATCACGTTAGACTGTTGACTAGGGCCACAGCCCAGAAAATTAATATAACAAACGGTGTTGCACGTAGTGTAGCATTTATCCACAAAGGAAAACTTCTAACAGCTACAGCTCGTCACGGCATTATTTTATCAGCAGGTGCGATTAATTCACCACAATTATTGCAGGTATCTGGCATTGGCGATCCTGAACATCTTCGCCAAATCGGGGTTGAAACCGTGCTGGAAAACCTCAATGTTGGGGCGCATCTTCAAGACCATTTATTCGCCGGATATCAATATAAAACAAATCAACAGACATTGAATGGTGAACTCTATTCGTTAACAGCAAAAACCCACCAAGTGCTGCGTTATTTTCTGACTCGGGGTGGACCACTGTCCAACAGTGTAAATCAATTTGGTGGTTTTGTGCGAAGCTCCAGCAAAATTGAAACACCTAATATTCAATTATATTTTAATCCTGCGACTTACACGATTTCTAGACAAAAGGGCGGAGTGATGATTCAGCCTGATCCTTTTTCGGGGTTCACTCTTGGGTTTCAACCAACCCGACCAACAAGCCGCGGTTCGGTAAAGGCAATGTCGGTCGATATATCGAAAGCCCCAGAAATAAAAATGAATCCGATCAGCACGAATGAGGATATTAACAATATTGTTGCGGGTGGCCGATATATTTCAAAGTTTGTTCAATCAAATGCTCTGTCATCGGTAATTTCCGGACACCTTAGCCCAAGCCCTGACACCATGAGCGACGCAGAAATTTTGGAAGATTTCCGCGAGCGATCATCCTCCACGTTTCATCCATGCGGCACCTGTAGAATGGGCACCAAAATTCTTAATTCAGTTGTTGATGGCAATCTGAAAGTTCATGGATTGGAACGACTGTTTGTGGTGGATGCATCGGTATTTCCGTCTATCACTTCAGGAAACACCAATGCACCAACATTGATGGTAGCCCGTTATGCATGCGATCTAATTTTGCGAACGGCGTCAGCCACAGAGTAAAAGAGGCCAAATCGAAGTGTTGGGCGGGGCATGGTTTAGATGTGAGCGCACCACCGTCATATTTGCTGACTTTATGTTTTGATATCGAGACTTAATAACTAGAAGTCTTAAGCTAAGTTTTGACCTGCAAACTAAATCCAACGCAATTGGTTTTTTTGACTGATTGCGTTGTCAATTTTCACATAACTTTTTAAATGCTGGATTTGTAAGTACACATACCAATACCAATTAAAAACTCCTCTCAAATTAGTCTAATAATTTAGAGAAAGCT
>JAPKAX010000051.1 GCA_028825025.1 Rhodospirillales bacterium
GTAAATTGAAGCAGGATCGTATTTGACGCTAAAATGATGTCGCTTTGTCGGGCACAGGAAGAGGTGAATAAAAATATCTCTATTGAGCAAAAACATGCGCAACAACTTTTCATTCTCAAGCGTTTTGGCGAAGCTCCATCGCCCGTTTAGCTGCCGTGCAGTCCGATGTACAAGCCACAAACCAAAAGTTATACCCATAATTTCAGCAATCAACGTTGCTTTAGCAACGCCCGCAACGCCCAAACCAAGACCAACGACGAACCACAGGTCTAAGACGATGTTCATGCCGTTTAACAGGACTTGTGTCATTAGCGCCGCGCGGGCGTTTTGCATGCCTAAAAACCAACCCAGTATAACAAAATTAAGAAAAGTCGTTGGCGCACACCAAATCCGTATGAAGAAATATTCTAAGGCGATCGGCCTAACGTCGTCGCTGGCTCCGGTCCAATCGAACACATACAGGCTGATGGGGATTTGCAGAAGTATTAACGAAGTTCCAATAACAAGGGCAATCAGTATGCCCCGAATTAACCAAGCCCGAACTTCATCATCATTGCGTGCGCCATGGGATTGCGCCGTTAAACCGGTTGTTCCCATGCGTAAAAACATCATGCTAGAAAAAAATGATACTAAAGATTAATTACCCAATTGCTACGCTACCCAAATAACGTGGGCCGGGCAAATGGCCAACAACTGCAGTATCGACAATTCCCAGCAACAGAATGGTGATGTTGGTGACAGCAATAGGCAGAACAAGCCACCACGTTTTGCGATCCCAATCGTTAAAGTGAAACACCTTATTCTGCTGGAACGGGTCTCATGCGGTTTAAAACAAGGCCCAAAATCGTTAAGTAAATCATTGATCCGCCTATGGATGCTAAAATCGCTAAATTAACGCCAAGGATCGGTATGGTTTGATTTGCAATGATTAAAAAGCATAACAAGCCAACAAGCCCCAACGGAAAGTTACGAATGATCGTGCGTATTTGATCGCCAGAATACGTAATGTGTATGATCAATAAAAACGGTAAAAACGTCATGGGGAAGCCAATCAAAAGGCCGGACCATTGGGCCCCTACAAAATCAGCAAATGTTGTGATTCCGACAACAAAACTTGCGGCCATACCTGATCGGAACAACAGGCGCGGGAAGGTCATTTTGATTTTTTTCTGAATTTTGTTGGATTCTTGGGACCGGAAGGCATAGCCAACTATAATCAAAGTAATCAGCGTTATTATGATGCCTGAAGATAAATTGAAATCAATTTCGTTTAAAATAAGCGCAATGGCTAGATAACAAATTATCCCAACGACTGAACTTAATAGCGGTGCAAATTTTGTGTCCAAGCGCGATGTGAAATAGTAGCCGATGGAAAATGCAATTGTCGAGGTGATTGATGGAATGGCATACAGCGCGCTTTTCGTTGCAAACTCTGGCCCTAAATCAAGGCCAACAAAAAACAACACCAATACAGCCCCCAACGGCATGCCAGAAAGAATACCTGCAATCCGAGGGTTAACCTTTTCAGCAACCCAAGACAAACCGAGGACAAGGCATACGGAAATAACTATTTTGGCAAGTAATAAGGACATGTAAATGAAGCTCTTTGAAAAAATGGGCGCGTAGGACGCAACTGATGGTTATATTTTATCAGTCTTTATCTTGAATTTAAATCACGTTCTGCGCCGCCGCCTTCTGTTAGATGAACTTCTTTCGTTTATCGATATAACGGGCGTTGGTAAATCGACGGTTTGGCTGAGCTTTATATACCGTGCTGATTTGTGGGGGATCGCCATGGCATCAATGAAATGCTCTTGAAACCGGGGCTCGATAGCTGTTTCAACTTTTTCAATTATGCGAACCACACTCTCAATATCATCGCGTGATTTTTGGTTTAATAAGGCAATACGGGCACCGGTTCCGGCCGCGTTTCCGGCAGAATATACGTTGTTGGGATCGCAATCGGGTAACATACCCAAAATCAGAGCATATTTGGTATCAATATGGCTACCAAACGCACCTGCCAAAACAATTTTGTCGACGCTCGAAATTCCTAATTTATCCATCAATAACTGAGCCCCTGCATAAAGTGCTGCCTTGGCCAATTGAATGGCGCGGATATCGGTTTGATTAATCGATACCTCATTTTCACGCTCGATAAGTACGTAACGATACGTCCGACCGTCTTCTTTGATGCGGTCTGATTTTACCGCCGAGTTGCCATTTATGACGCCATCTGTGGTTATAGTTCCGGACAAAAAAAGCTCGGCAACCAGTTCAATGATGCCTGATCCGCAAATCCCTGTTACACCGCTCAAACGGGTTGCATCCTCAAATCCCGGATCATCAGACCATAAATCGCAACCAATAACCTGAAAGCGGGGCTCAAGCGTTTGCTTGTCGATACGGACACGTTCAATGGCTCCGGGGGCCGCGCGTTGACCTGAGCTAATTTGTGCCCCTTCGAAGGCCGGCCCCGTGGGTGAAGACGCAACAAGCAATCGGTCTTTATTACCCAATACAAGTTCCGCATTAGTGCCGACATCAACAATTAAAGTAATTTCACCACTTAAATGTGGGCTTTCAGATAGAATGACGCCCGCTGTGTCAGCCCCCACATGCCCGGCAATACAGGGTAGAATATAGGCTCTGGCATCGGGGCTGGTTTCTATAATGTCTAATTCCGTCGCCCAGAGCGTCATGCCTGAATTACTTGCTAGTGCAAAAGGAGCGCCGCCCAATTCGGTGGGGTCGATACCCAGCAACAAATGATGCATGATCGGATTGCCAACGAAAGTTAGGTTTAGAATTTCGCTGGCCTCAACTTGTGCTTCTGTTCGGATATTTTTAATGACCTCATTTATTCCTGCACGGATCGTGCGTGTTAGTTCTATTTCGCTGCCGGGGTTCATCATGACATAAGAAACCCGGCTCATTAGGTCTTCACCAAAACGGATTTGTGGGTTCATAATTCCATCGGATGCCAACACCTCACCGCTCGCTAAATCGCATAAGTGGGCGGCGATTGTTGTTGTGCCAATATCAAATGCCACTCCATATGCATTGCCCTGAAACCCCGGCCAAATGGCGGTGATCCGCGCGTTCCTGTGAACGGCAACGGTGACTTTCCAATCGCCTTTACGTAAACACAATTGGATGCGCTGCAAAGATCGGATATCAATCTCTTCTAACTGATCCAAGCCCCATTGCATATCAAGTGCTTGGATTAAGCGTTCCAAATCCCCCGTTTGGGAATCCAACGTTGGTTCTTCAACTTCCACATAATGCAGGCGGATGGCGGGGTCTAATTCTATGTCTCGAACTTCGGCGCGTTTACGGACGATCTGTTTATGAACCTGACTTGAAGACGGAACATCAATAACAATGTCGCCCAATAACTCCGTATGGCAGCTCAGGCGTCTGCCGGGTTTTAAGGATTTCCGTTGGTCGTATTTCTGTTCAGGGGCGCTGATGGGGGATAAATTTGTTGGGCGGCTTTCAATAGCAAATTTTGCATAGTCGCCATCGCCCACTTCAATTTGGCAGCGCCCACAAATGCCGCGCCCCCCGCAAACGCTATCGATATCAACGCCAAGTTTACGGGCGCAATCTAATATGGGTGTGCCAAGCGGGAACCGACCTTGTTTGCCCGATGGCAGAAATACAACGAACGCATCGTCCACGGCCATATTCCTTTATTTATTTTCAGCGGATGAACGGCGACGACGGCCTTCACGACTTCCCCGACTGCCTTCAACGTTTGGATCGCGGAATTTTGCAATCCATGCTTGGCAGTTCGGGTCGTGCCCCATCACCACATTGGCCCCCATAACCCCGGCCATTTCAGGTTCGTGCAAGGGGTTGGTGATGGCAGATGTTAACCCAGCACCTATCATCATCGATAAAAAAGCTGAATTCATGCCGTGGCGGTTGGGCAGGCCAAAGCTGAAATTTGATGCGCCGCAAGTCGAGTTGACTTTCAGCTCTTCACGCAGCTTGCGTAATATATGTATGACTTGTCGGCCCGCATCGCCCAATGCACCAACCGGCATTACCAGTGGATCTATGATCACATCGGAGCGGGGGATGCCATGATCTTCGGCTCGCTCGACAATTTTTTTAGCAATTGAAAAGCGCACATCCGGATCTTCTGAAATTCCGGTCTCATCGTTCGATATGGCAACAACGGCGGCGCCGTATTTTTTGACTAACGGCAAAACAGTTTCTAAGCGCTCTTCTTCACCAGTCACGGAATTGACCAGCGCTTTTCCTTGGTAGACGCTTAGCCCCGCTTCTAAGGCGGCGACGATGGACGAATCGATAGACAACGGTACATCCGTTATGCTTTGTACCAATTTAATGCAGTCTGCCAAAATTTGCGGCTCATCAGCTAAGGGAATGCCGGCGTTCACGTCCAGCATTTGCGCTCCGGCTGCAACTTGGGACAAGGCATCTGATTGAACTCGGCTGTAATCCCCTTCGGCCATTTCAGCTGCTAACAGTTTTCGCCCCGTTGGGTTGATGCGTTCCCCAATTATGACAAACGGATCATCAAAGCCGATGATGGTTTCACGGGTTGCAGAACTGAGGGTCGTGCGGGTCATTCAAATAGTCTCCAATATGCGATGTTTGATTTTCTAAATAAGCGGATCAGCTTGCATGGACTGTCTTTGATCCGACACCTTTTATTCCTGCGCCTCAGCCCAAATTTCAGCCTTCTTTTGCGCCGCTTTAATAACCGCTATGTCGCCAATGTTTGGCTCACGTCGCCAGGGTTTGCGGTTTGCAATAACTCCAGATTCACGAACAATATCAGCAACCAATTCTTCTTGCCGGTACGCCATCACGTGAATACCTGAAACGCCGGCTATTTCACGAACTTCACGAATGATATCAATACAAATTTGTTTGCCTTCTTGTTTTTGATCTTTGCCCCCTTCTAAGCGCCCGATAATATAATCCGGGATATGAACGCCCGGAACGTTCGATCGCATCCAACGGGCGGCGCGAGCTGATGCCAACGGGCCTACACCGATAAGAATAAAACAATTTTCATGCAAACCCATATCCGTCACTTGATCCATGTATTCTTTAAGCATGGGAACATCGTAACAATATTGGCTTTGAACAAATTGCGCCCCTGCTTCTATTTTCTTTTTAAGCCGAAGGGCACGAAAGTCATGGGGTGGGGCAAATGGGTTTATGGCTGCACCCAAAAAAAGTTGTGGGGGGGCAGTGATTTTTCGACCCGATAAAAACTGTCCTTCATCGCGCAGGGTTCGGATGGTTTGCAGTAATGACATGCAGTCTAAATCAAAAACAGGTTTAGCACCTGGCTGGTCGCCCGCTTGAACCCCATCGCCGGTCAAGCAAAGCACATTGTTAACCCCCATGGCTGCCGCCCCTAAAACGTCTCCTTGAATGGCAATGCGGTTACGGTCGCGGCAACTGATTTGTAAGACGGGCGCATAGCCAACACGGGTCAGCAACGCGCATATGCCGACGCTCGACATATGGCAATTGGCACCCGACCCATCGGTCGCGTTCATGGCATCAACCCAGCCATCAAAAACAGCGCCCCGATCATAAACTTCGTGGGGGTCAGCTGTATCGGGTGGGTTCAATTCAGCAGTTACGGCAAAGTCACCACGCCTTAAAATCCGCTCCAACCGCCCACGCGAACTGTGACCCGGTAATTGAGATAAGGGTTGACTTGGATCCATCAAATTCTCGTCAAACTCAGCCATGGGATTGTTCCGAGTTTTCAGCGGCCCGCTTTGCCGTTTCACGTAACCAAGAGGATGTGCCTTTTAAGCTTTGGTCGACGGGCGGTTGAACTGATAAAATTTTAGATACATTTTGCATCCGTTGATTACCTTGCCACGCTTGAACCCAAACGCACGGCATGTCGGGTTCAACTTCACAATTGCCATTGGCCCGTACTCCGCCGCAGGGGCCGTTACGTAATTGCTTCGGGCAATTCATCGGGCATGACATACCAGTTTCAGATAACGCGCATTGTCCACACATACGGCAATCAAACAGAAAACTTTTTGCCCATTTTTCAATCACGACTACAGGGCGCTCAACCCGGTGATAACCAATCCAGTTCCAGAGCCAATGCAGCTTAAGCAAGGCGTCAGCAAAGGTATTATAAACCCATTCTAACAATCGCGCGTTCCTTACCGACCAAAGCCGAACCGTGTATTTGGCCCCTAACCGGCGGGTTGGGTGGACGCCCGTTGAAATGTATGTTGTGGTTTGGTCAGGGGCTTGAGACATCATTTATACCTCCATTTTTAATAAGCGCACTGAGCCGTTGATCGGGGTAGTCTGTTTCTATGCGTTGGGCAGCGCTTTCTGCTTCTGCGTCTAATTCATTGCCGCAGTCTTGGGGGGTGCCGCGTCGCCATTCTTCGAGGTACGTTCCAGCATCATGGGCTTTAGA
The DNA here is from genome assembly GCA_028825025.1 of Rhodospirillales bacterium. Lineage (GTDB taxonomy): Bacteria > Pseudomonadota > Alphaproteobacteria > Rhodospirillales > Casp-alpha2 > JABMNT01. The sequence continues at coordinate 6,449 of JAPKAX010000051.1, forward strand.
CCGCATGGCGGCGACGTCAATGGCTTCTTGAAACCGATCAGGTAATTGCCGCTTGGCAGATTTGCGTCCGGCTTTGGCAATCACTTGCGCCGGAATATCGCGCCAATACAAAATAGTTAATTGAGCCATGTATCACCTGCTTTTGCATGCGCAGTCATAAACCGCCCTAAACCCCCGTATCCAGTTTTATGTAAAACGTATTCCAGTCCCAATTGATCTGCGGCAGCTTTGGCCTTTTTCTGTAGGGCGGGATCATCGGTTTGGGCCAAATAAACAACGCGTTTATAATTGGCAAAATACATGTCTTTTAATTCGGGGTGACGATCAATGCCTAAGCCTTTGATGATCAGCCGATCAAAAAAGCGGGTCAGATAATCGGTTAAATAAAAGCTTCCAATCTCTTGTTCAACTAGGTCATTAAATTGAGGCGGTGTTGCAAAGAACTCATAACAATGTGCACCTGGAATGCGCTCTACTTGCTCTTCTTCTAATACGGCATCTAACATGCCGCCGGTTCCGCAATCGCCATACAGGGCCAAAATGTGATCGTATTTCTGAGATTTTTTTGCAGCCCTAATTTTACTCCGCATTAGGTCTGGAATTAACTTTGGTTTGTTGTGTAAATCAGCTGGCAAACATTCAAGCGCAAAGGCTTGCCAATCATTGTGATCTATTAAATGAACGACTTCTTTTGCCAATGCACCACAGGCAATCAGAAGCGTTGGCTTGAGGATGGTCATGGGCCGTCTTCCTTTGAAGGGAGCGTCCGTATTAAGACGCCATCTGTGCAGCGGCCATACCTTGGCGGTGCATCATAAATTCAGTCGCCGCTTCAACCGCAACAGCTGCATCGCGACAATACGCATCGGCCCCAACGTTTTCAGCAAACGCTTCGTTTAAGGGTGCGCCACCAACCAACACAATATAATCATTGCGAATGCCTTTTTCCTTCATGGTGTCGATCACGACTTTCATGTAGGGCATGGTTGTTGTTAGCAATGCCGACATGCCCAAAATTTCAGGTTGATGTTCTTCTAAGGCAGCCAAATATTCTTCAACTGAATTGTTGATACCAATATCAATAACTTCAAACCCGGCCCCTTCCATCATCATGGAAACCAAGTTTTTACCAATATCGTGAATATCGCCTTTGACTGTACCAATCACCATTTTACCCATTTTAGGTGCACCGGTTTCAGCTAGCAGGGGTCGCAAAATTATCATACCCGCTTTCATGGAATTCGCTGACATTAAAACTTCAGGTACAAACAAAATTCCATCGCGGAAATCGACACCAACTATGCGCATGCCTTCAACCAAGGCTTTTGTTAAAACTTCATAGGGGGTCCAGCCTCGGTTCAAAAGGATTTGAGTACCTTCAGATATCTCATCCGCCAGACCATCATAAAGGTCGTCATGCATTTGTTCGACAAGCTCGTTGTCGGGAAGTTCTGTTAAGATGATGTCTTCTTCTTGATCTTCGGCCATGGCACGCTCCTGTTGAGTGACATAGATAAAATTTTTATCTATATTTCAGATAATTTCAATTTGGTGCTTGGGCTGTCCAGATACAGACATTTTTTAATTTGAAGGCGACATAACGGCCGTGTGCAGCATCAAAATAGCAACAAATGTGTTCCAAATTGATGTGAATTGATCTAGTTGTTTGAAATTAAACGATAAATGAGTGTTTTGTTATTGCGTGTATCCTGGGTTTTCACGGTCCAGTTTACGCAATAGCGCGGGCCATTCATTAACGCCAATGGGGCGGTAGCCTTTGGAGCTGTTGGCATGTCGGTTTTGATCGAACGTAGATGAGACAATTTCAGGCGGGATCACATTTGGTTCTGCACCCGATTGCTGAAACGCCAATTGAAACCTGCAGGCGCGTTCCGCCCTATACATCCACATAAACGCTTCGCCCACGGATTTTCCGACCGATAACAAACCATGATTGAGCAAAAACAAGATGTTATTATCGCCCAAATCCTTGCCCATTGATACGCGTTCTTCTAAATCAAACGCAATCCCTTGGTAGTTGTGATACCCACTGTGGGCCATGACGGCCAAGGATTGTTGGGTCAGGGGTAATAATCCGTCTTTTTGAGTGGCAACGCCTAACCCGGCAGCGGTGTGGGTGTGGATCACACAATCAACGTCGTGGCGCATCATATGGACGGCGCTGTGAACGGTGAACCCGGCCGGGTTAATGGGGTAATTGGTTTCAGACAAAATATTGCCGTCCAGATCAACTTTAACCAAAGCTGATGCTGTCATCTCGTCAAACATCACACCGAAGGGATTGATCAAAAAGTGCTGATCATTGCCTGGAACCCGTGCCGATAAATGGGTCCCCAGTAAGTCAGACCAGCCGTACAAATCGACCAATCGAAAAGCAGCCGCTAAGTTTACCCGCATTTCCCATTCAGCAGTAGCAATTTCGGTCGTTTCCCCCATTGTTGGTTAGGCCCCGGCTTTCTTCATTTCAGGCGGCGCATAGGATTTATTCATGAAGGCATCGGATTCTGAAGTATCCGCATGTTTAGCCCCGGCAAGGCGAACGGCATCGTCCGATACTTTTTCAATTGGGGTGTAGTGGGGGTGGTGGTGATCTAAATAGGGGTCGTTGCGCGCCGCATTATAGCAGCAAATCAATGTCCAGCGCCTGTTGGGTGAGCGGTTTTGATCGGAACGGTGCACAGTGTTGCAATGGAAAAATAAACCGTCTCCGGCCTTCATTTCTGCATAGACGGTTTCAAGACGTTTGGTGGCTTCGGTTGTGCGTACTTCTTCTGAACCGACTTGCCCATTGGCAAGTTCACCGTGTTCGATCCGGCCCATGGCGTGCGATCCTTTTAGGACCTGCAAACAGCCATTTTCTTTTGTGGTATCATCAAGGGCAATCATGACCGATGCCATTAACGGGAACAAACAGCCATTGGCATACCAGTACCCGTAATCTTGATGCCATTCCCAGGCCCCGCCTTCATAGGCGTCCTTGGCGGTGAGCTTTGAGTGGTAGTGATATACTTCACCACTCAATATATCTTCCATGGTATCAACAACGCGGTTGGATCGGGCAGCTAGGCCATAAGCGCTGTCGCCGGGATGGTTCCATAAGGCCATTTTGGTTGGCGCCCCAGTCTCGTCTTTGCGGTCATAAAAATGCGAGCGGATTTGCTCGTCTGTTTCCATGGCTGTGCGCAAATACCCAATCTCTTCTTTATCGAAAAGACTGGGAATTAAAATATATCCATCGCGCTCATAGGCTTGGCGCTGTTCAGAATGTAATAGTGTTGGCATGGTAATTTCGTACCCGTAAATCCAGCATTACCAGTAGATTAAACGGAATGATCTAGCTTGCAATATCCTTTATGAGCGCAAGTGCTGATTATCGGGATCATACGGGCTTTCTTCGATGACGGTGACTTTGTGCATTGTACCCAAAATATCCATTTCAAGTTCTGTTCCAACAGCCGCCAAATCAGGGTGGATCATTGCTAAGGCCAAAGACTTACCAACCCGAAAGCCATATCCGCCACCGGTTGCCCGACCTACGGTTTGATCGTTTAAGAAAATTGGATTGTTCCCAAGCGCATCCGCATCGGTCACATCATGGACTTCTAGGGTTACGAACTGACTATCAAAGCCCCGGTCTTTCCAATCCGATAGCCCATCGCGGCCAATGAAATCGCCTTTGTTCGGGTGAACAAAGCGCTCGAGCCCAGATTCGTAGGCTGAATATTCGATCGATAATTCGGTGCCAACCAAGCGGTAGGATTTTTCCAGCCGCATGCTGTCCATGGCCCTAATACCAAAGGGTTTGACGCCCAAATCTGCGCCAGCTGCCATCAGGGTATCAAACACATGGTTTTGCATTTCCATGGGGTGATGAATTTCCCAGCCCAGTTCACCAACAAAAGTAACGCGGGAAACAATGGAATCCGCGAAACCAATATCAATCCGCTGAGATGATAACCACGGAAAGGCTTCGTTAGAGAAATCAGCATCTGAAACCCGCTGCATCAATTCGCGTGATTTTGGCCCAGCCACAACCAGCACACCAATTTTTGTAGTGATATGATCATACCGAACTGACCCATCTGCGGGCATTTTCTTTTTGATGTAATCATGATCAAAACTTTCCATAGCCCCGGCAGAGACTAAATAAAACGAGTTATCGGGATTGCGTAAAATTGTAAACTCAGATCGAACGCCACCGTTTTCAGTTAAAGCATGGCATAAATTTACTCGGCCTGGTTTTTTAGGGATGCGATTGGCGACTAAGTTATCCAAAAAAACTTCTGCGCTGGGGCCAGAAATGCGGCATTTTGCAAACGCCGTCATGTCCAAAATGCCAACGTTTTGTTGAACGTTTTTGCATTCATTGCCCACGTGTTCGAACCAGTTGGAACGGCGAAACGACCAATCATCAACTTGTGGCGTGCCTTTGGGCGCAAACCAATTAGGCCGTTCCCATCCGTATTTTTGCCCAAACACGGCACCTAAATCTTTCATGCGGTCATAACAGGGTGCAGTGCGTAATGGGCGGGCAGCTTGGCGTTCTTCGTCCGGGAAGTGGGTGGTGAAAACGTGCGCATAAGCCTCTTCGTTTTTGGTACGCAAAAAGGCTTTGCTGGTATAGGGGCCAAAGCGGTGAGGGATGACGCCTAACATGTCGATGGTTGGCTGACCCTCAACAATCCATTCCGCCAATTGCCACCCGGCACCCCCTGCTGCGGTAATGCCAAAGCTGTGGCCTTCGTTGAGCCAAAAATTTTTAAGGCCGGGGGCCGGGCCAATAATCGGGTTGCCATCAGGGGTGTAACATATCGCCCCGTTGAATACTTGTTTAACGCCAACTTCCCCAAATTCTGGAACTCGTTTTATAGCGGCTTCAATGTGGGGCTCCAAGCGGTTTAGGTCCTCTTGAAACAATTCATATTCGCTATCGTCCGATGGGCCCTCAACGTAACAACATGGCGCGCCCTTTTCATAGATACCCAAAATAAAGCCCCCGTTTTCTTCGCGCAGATACCACGATCCATCGGATTCGCGCAGAACCCCCATTTCAGGTAATCCTTGAGCTTGGCGGGCTTGAATTTTTGGGTGCGGTTCGGTGACGATGAATTGGTGTTCAACGGGAATGACAGGGATATCAAGGCCAACCATCTTTCCGGTTTGACGGGCGAAATTACCGGTCGCACTGATCACGTGTTCGCAAGTGATGTTGCCTTTGTCGGTCTTAACCAACCATTCGTCATTGGCTTGCTGTTCGATGCCAATAACGCTTGTGTACCGCTCGATCTCGGCCCCCATAGCGCGGGCCCCCTTGGCCATGGCTTGGGTCAAGTCAGCGGGTTGAATGTAGCCGTCATCTGGATGTTGAATGGCACCAATCAAACCTTCCGTTTGACATAGTGGCCAAATGTCTTTGATTTGTTCAGGGCACAAAAAATTAACATCAATGCCAATTGTGCTGGCAACACCTGCGTACTGGCGATACTCGTCCATGCGGTCTTGGTTCATGGCCAAACGGATATTACTGACTTGGCGCAAACCGACGTCTTGCCCGGTTTCGGCCTCAAGCTCTTTGTAAAAATTGACCGAGTATTTATGTATCTGACCAACGCTATAGCTCATGTTAAAAAGTGGAAGCAATCCGGCGGCGTGCCATGTGGACCCGGATGTTAGCTCTTTGCGTTCAAGTAAAATGCTATTGCTCCAGCCTTTTTTGGCTAAATGATATAAGGTGCTAACGCCGACAACCCCCCCGCCGATAACGACCGCCCGTGCATGGCTTCTCATTGTGCTGCTCTCCTGTGATCCGCATTTCGGTTTGTTACGGTTGTTATTTTGCAGGCGATTAATCAAACCTACAAGAAATGTATTGCCCGCAAGAAGGGTGATGTTCTTAGGTATTGTCGACATTAGATGTCTCATTTCCGCCATCGCTACGCGATGACCTTGAAAGCTATGAGGGCGTGTTTGAAATACAAAGGGGCGCTGGCAGATTAGATCACCCGGACGGCCCGAATAAACTATAATAAATTAAGTGGCATTCGGGAGACATACACATGGGTGAACAGGCGATTAAAAGTGTGCGGCGTGGGCGGAGTGCAAGACGCACAGAACGGGCAGAAGCCTCTGCGGTAACGCAACCTTATATTTCACGCCAGATTCCACTTACAGAATTATGCAGTGAGGAAGGTTTGGAGCTTCTGGAACGCAATGCAGATATCATTTTGCAAGAAACAGGCATTGAATTTAGGGATGACGCTGAGGTTTTAAATATATGGCGCGAAGCGGGTGCCCAAGTGGATGGGGAGCGGGTGCGCTTTCCAAAAGGGCTGCTGCGCCAATTGTTGAAAACGGCTCCAGCCGAATTTACCCAACACGCCAGAAATCCGGATCGAAGTGTTGTTATGGGCGGCAAAAATTTGGTTTTCGCGCCTGTGTATGGGCCACCCTTTGTTCGCGATTTAGATGGTGGGCGCAGATACGGAACGATTGCGGATTTCGAAAATTTTGTAAAACTAGCTTACATGGCAGGCCCTATGCACCATTCGGGGGGCACGGTGTGTGAGCCGGTGGACTTGCCGGTGAACAAGCGTCATTTCGATATGGTTTATGCCCATATGAAATATTCTGACAAACCGTTTATGGGCTCAGTGACGCATCCAGACCGGGCACGTGATACGGTTTCAATGTGTGAAATCTTGTTCAGCAAAGATTTCGTGGAACAAAATACCGTTTGCACAAGCCTGATCAATGCTAATTCACCCATGGTTTTTGACGATACTATGTTGGGCGCATTGAAAGTTTATGCAGCCGCCAATCAAGCTTGCATTGTGACCCCGTTTATTTTGTCCGGTGCTATGGCTCCGGTGTCGGTTGCGGGAACTTTGGCGCAAGCTTTGGCGGAAGGCATGGCCGGATGCGCATTAACACAACTTATTCGCCCCGGCGCGCCGGTAATATTTGGCATGTTCTCAAGTGCTGTTTCCATGCAATCGGGCGCACCGACGTTTGGCACGCCTGAGCCGACCCTTGTGTTCTCAGCAATGGCTCAGTTGGTTCGGCGTTTAAACCTGCCGTTTCGTTCGGGGGGGTCGTTATGTGCATCAAAAATCCCCGATGCCCAAGCGGCTTATGAAAGCGCAAATACGCTGCTTCCTGCCGTGCAATGCGGAGTTAATTTTATGCTCCATGCCGCTGGGTGGTTAGAAGGTGGCCTGTCATCGAGTTACGAAAAGTTTGTTATGGATATTGATCAATTGGCGATGATGGAGGTTTTGTGTAAGGGTTATGATTTTTCAGAAAATGGGCAGGCGATGGACGCTATTCGGGAAGTTGGGCCCGGTAATCATTTTTTAGGGTGCGCCCATACACAAGCCAATTTCGAGACCGCTTTTTACCGATCGACTATGGCAGACAACAATTCGTTTGAGCAATGGGAAGCAGAGGGCGAGCTGAGAACCGAAGATCGAGCGTCAAAAGCGGTTAAAGAAATGCTTGGGTCGTATCAAGCACCGATAATGGATGCGGCCAAAGATGAAGAGTTAATGTCGTTTATTGCCCAGAAAAAAGAAAGCTTTGCTGATTCTAACATTTGATATCTCTATCCGGTCTCTATACAACAACGGCAAGGCTCCTAACCCTAAATTATTCATAGATAACAACAACTACGTTTAAGGATGATGGCCGTGAAAGTGATTGAATACTCGGAATTTGGAGCCCCATTCGAAGTTTGTAAATGTATTGAGGTTGATGACCCCGCCGACCCACAAGCGAATGAAGTTGTTGTTGCTGTTGAAGCATCTGCCATTAACCCGGCTGATTTGTTGATGATTCGGGGTCAATACCCCGGACCCGACACGCTTCCTGCTCGCCAAGGGATTGAAGGAACGGGGCGCATTATTGCCGTTGGTCCTGATGTTAAAGATTACACGGTAGGTGATCGGGTGCTTTTACTTGGGCGTGGCAACTGGGCTGAAAAAGTTGTGTGTTTGGCAGAGCAAGTGGTTAGTATTCCTGAAGAAATTGATGTGTTACAAGCCGCTCAAATGAAAGCCAATCCCCCTTCTGCGCATTTCATGCTTCAAGATTACGTTGATTTGGATGAGGGCGATTGGGTCATTCAGAACGCTGCTAATTCCGCAGTGGGTCATCACGTTATTCGGTTGGCAAAAAAAATGGGACTTAAAACGATCAATATCGTTCGCCGGGCTGAATCTATTGATGCCTTAAAAGCCATTGGTGCTGATTTGGTTTTTGTTGATGGCGATGATTTGGGCGAACGGGTTCAGGCTGAAATTGGCGATGCATACGTACCGTTGGCAATCGATGCGGCGGGTGGAAAGCCGTGTGAGCATTTAGCCGACTGTTTGTCCGATGGCGGTGTGGTTGTTAATTATGGATTTTTAGATGGCGAGCCGTGTTCGATCACGCCGACCCATACCATTGTTCGCCAAATCAGCCTGAGGGGGTTTTGGTTGTTCGAGCGGTTATTTGGTAAGCCAAAAGAAGAGGTTGAAAACGTTTACGCGGAAATATCGGATCTATACGTCTCTAAAACATTATATTCCCCTGTTGAAGCAACCTATCGCCTTGATCAAGTAGCGGAGGCATTAGCCCATGCGGAACGCGGTGGGCGTGATGGCAAGGTTCTATTTGTCATGAAGGACTAGGTTTTATGGGGGCGGGTGATTTGGAACGAGCGTCAGATGCGTTCAAAGCGATGCGGGTATTGAGCGCCCCATCCGTGCGGGTATCGGATGAGCTGCGGCCAAAGAACATTTCAGAAGGCTATGATCTTCAGGATGTTTTGAGTGCTCAGTTGCAACAAACCAAAGGGGTGTGCTGTGGTTATAAAATTGGCTGCACAACTCCGGTGATGCAAGCGTTCCTAAATATTCCACATCCGTGCGCTGGGCGACTTTATGCAAATGAAGTATATCAGCTGAACGTTGAATTGGCGTTATCTGATTTTGTTGGCGTTGGGGTTGAATGCGAAATTGCTTTGCTTTTGGGGCAAGACATAATCCCGGGCAAGGCTCCGCATACCGCGACCAGTGTCGCATCATCTGTTGTGGCAGCAATGGCTGCGGCTGAAATTGTCGATAACCGATATTCGGATTTCCAAGATTTTGGCACCCCAAGTTTAATTGCAGATGACTTTTTTTCATCTGGAGCTGTGTTGGGACCTGCAATAGACTTAGAGAGTTTGGATCTGGCAGTAGCGCAAGGATCAACGTTTATCGGCGGCGTTGAGGTTGCCTCCGGATTGGGTGATGCGGTAATGGGGAACCCGTTAAATGCGCTTGCTTGGTTAGCCAATCACAAGTCTAAACGGGGAGAATCTCTTTTGGCAGGCGACGTAATTATGACCGGGTCGGTTGTTGAAACGCAATGGATCGATAAACCATGTGTTGTTGAGTGCCGGGTGGTACCTTTGGGTGTGGTTACGTTGCGATTTATTTAGGGGCTGGTTCTAACTGAGTAAAAAACCAGCGCCTATATCATCACCTTCTTCGTAAACAAAGCTTGATGTTCCAGTGTAATTAGCAATCCCGCTGACCTCTACTGTTACCGCTTT
>JAPKAX010000295.1 GCA_028825025.1 Rhodospirillales bacterium
AGGGGGCGGGTTGGCGCTTGATTAAATCTTGGCCGTATCCCGGTTATAATAACCCCAATGATATTCCAGATTAATTGTTTAGATTCATGAGAGAGAACCCTAATTCGTGGCCGACCCAACCCCTAATATACGAGAGCAATCTGTTGTAAAAAAGCACATCGCTTTGACAGTTGGCGTTGGGTACATTGGTACTGTCCTTTGTGAACGGATTCTCGACCAAGGACATGAGTTGACGGCTATTGGCCGGTCACGCCCTTCAGAGTTTGCGCCTGAGCATTATGACTTCGTGCTGTTTAAACTTTTTAAGCCATTGCAGTCCGCCTTGTTGATCTTAATTTTTTTACAGGGCAGGTTTAGCCAATATACTTTGAAAGTCACAAACCAAAAAGATGCCGGTGTGCTTGAAATTATCGGAGGGAATACGCGAAATTTTGATGATGTGATAAAATCCACCAGCCAGTCTCTAGCCGCTCATCTCAGAAAGCTGGGTGGGTACATATTGCCTGGCGAGGCGGGAGTAAGCGAGCCGGGTGCTGATATTTATTATGCGGGAACTTTACCCAAACGCGTTGATGAAAAAGATCATAGTGGTAGTCCACACATCAACTCATTTGGGTGTTTACAGGGCAGCGATGGGCTTTATGTGGTGAATGGTGCTGTTTTTAATCAAGTCGCAGCAAAAAAAACCACTTTCAGTATCATGGCTAACGCGGATCGGATCTGCCACCACATTGCTGCAAAGTTGGAATCCAAATGAACGCGTCTAAATTTACGGCTTTGCCCGTGGTTGTTATCGTCAACCTTGTGGTCCAAGCCTTAGCCAGCATGAGTGCTATTCTGCCCTCCGCAATTGCGCCTGAATTGGCCGTCGCCCATGGCGTTCCGGGGTCCTTAATTGGTATTCAGGTCAGCTGTATTTATTTTGGTGCCATGTCTACGTCTTTAATTGGTGGAGTTTTCGTTCGACGGTTTGGGGCTTTACGCTGTTTGCAATTGTCTCTTTTATTGGTGGCTATTGGGGGAGCCATGAGCGCTATTCCCCTGCTTTTAGCTGTTGGGGTTGGTGCCTTTATTGTAGGGCTCGGCTACGGCTTAACCAACCCGCCGTCGTCTCATATGTTGATGAAAGTAACGACGTCAAAAAATCGAAACCTTGTGTTTTCGATTAAACAAACCGGTGTCCCCTTGGGAGGAGTAGCTGCGGGATTGTTAGGCCCATGGGTGGCTCTGCAATTCGGGTGGCAAATGACATTGATATCTGGGGCTTTGGTTGCGCTTGTTTTGATGATTTTTATTTCAGTCTTTCGCTCTCATTGGGATGCGGACCGCGATCCGAGTGCTACGTTACGAAGCAATCCTTTAAAAGATGCAGGTATTGTATGGAAATATAAAGGCCTGCGCTGGGTTTCCTTGTCAGCTTTTTCATTCTCAGCCATGCAAGTCGGATTATCGACGTTTACGGTAACCATGCTGGTAAGTGATTTAAATTTTTCCTTGATTGAAGCGGGGGTGGTTCTGGCTGTTATGCAAGCGGCTGGTGTTACTGGTCGGATTTTATGGGGATGGGTGGCTGATCGCAGCGGAAGCCCAAGTGGCGTTCTGGCCACAATAACGTTGATTACGATAATTAGCGCGTTGACTATGGTGGTGATAGATAGCAACACACCAGTGGTGATGGTTTATCTGCTGTTGGCACTTATGGGGATGACGGCAATTGGTTGGAACGGAGTCTATCTTGCTGAAATCGCTCGCCTTGCTCCGTCTGGTCTCATTAGTAGCGCCACTGGGGCATCTATGGTTATCACTTATGCAGGTGTTATGGTTGGGCCTGCTACGATGGCTGCAGTGTATGGGTTGGCGGGCTCATACACGTTGACATTTGCGCTTTTTTCAGTGATTCCACTGGCCGGTTTGTTTTTTGTTTTCCAAGCTCGAAAATTTTCGAATGCGGAAGGGAGCGATTGATCGGTGTTTCGCCAACTGCGCGCGCATTTTTATGTCCTCACGCATTTTATTTCGAAACGCCCGAAACTCTGGTTTTAGCCCTGTTTTGGTTTGGTCGAAGTCCAATTTGGTCAAACTCTGACCGTTCTTTTTTAAGCATATGCGCTGGCTAATCATGCCGTTGGCATTAGCACTTAGTTTTTGAAACCATTGATTTTCGTATGTATGCGTCACAATATTATCTGGATACTTTATGGGTGGTGGCGTATTTGCGGGCTTTGCGCTGAAAATTAAAGGCCTCCTGCGAGGTGATTTTGCCATTGTCGTCAATATCAATAATGGCAAAACGGCTCCGGCCATTCGCTTCAAATTCATCTAAATTGACATATCCATCTGAATTGCGGTCTAAGCGAAGAAAGCGTTGGCTCCAACTGGCACTTCCGGCCACTTCTTCGGCTGAAATTACGTTGTCGCGGTTCGCATCAAGGACGCTAAAGCGCTGGTTCCTAACGGTTTGTAATTCAGCCAGTGAAATATCACCGTTGCCGTTGTGATCTAGAGCTTTGAACCAGTTACTCAAAGGTTGTTCGCCAGCAATAGCTGAAACAGCTAATAATAATCCGCAACCCAAACCAAGGACGATACTTTTCATTCCGCATACTCCTTTTTTTATTCTTCACTGATTATAATCAGGTGGGTAAAAAAATTAAAGTAGGGGATAAATGTGAATTCTAAATTAATAGAGTTGGTTAATTGGGTGTTAAAGTCGGGTCTAGGTGCTATTTTTCACTTTTTATCTCGGAATCCTTGGATTTCAATGCGGCACCCATTGGGATCCAAAAATAAACACGAATAGACGTTAAAGCACTCAGAATAAGCCGGTTCTCGCTCAAATTTTACGCTTTTTGCAGCCAAATTTTGATAGAATCCATCAACATCATCGCCGAGCAAGCTGCTTGTTACTCGAAGGGGGTTGTTGGTCGGTCTTAAAACGTGCAAATTCTAATAAAGCTGATCGGGCTTAAATGATATATATGGCAAGCCCCTTGATCTAAGGTGAACTCGAGCTCTAGGACATCACAATAAAAGGCTGATCTTTTTTCCAAATTATCGGTATATAAAAATCTGACTTGTTGAGTGATTTGAGATCGTTTCATGGTCGATTTCCCTGATGTTTCAGTGGTAGTTTTTGTAATCTTTGACTGCATAAGACGAAATAGAAAAGGGAACTTGTAAATGCCATTTGTTCATAAAGATGAAGCTGGAAAGGTTTTGGTGGTCTATGAATAACTGATTGAGGGCACTGAAGAAGTGGGCACAGACGATCCGGCTTTGGTGGATTTTATTACGAAGAACATACCCTCTGCCAATATATCCGATGAGTGGGTTCAGTCAGATTTGGCGTTGTTGCGGATTGTTGACGATTTGGTAGATGT
>JAPKAX010000296.1 GCA_028825025.1 Rhodospirillales bacterium
CACCGCCACTTAACTCAGCCTGCAAATCAGCAGTTGTCGCGGTTTTCCACCAATCTTCATCACACAGTTTGCCACAGTCAGCCGCAGCCTGCGAAGCGAAGGTCAGCATCAGTGCTATAAGTGCGGCGCGCATGGCAGTACCTCAAAGAATTGTTTGAATAAGATGTTAGCAAAACATTCGACAGAATCAATTCGAATTACAGGCGGCCTACTGATGTTAGGCATTAACGGCGGTGAATACAGCGCCACCAGTGCGTTACTCATTGTGACACAACGGTAAGACACCCTGTGTTCAGAGCTTTAAGCGCGTTACAAAATCGTCGCGTTGCATCTCTGTCGGAAAAACCCATTACCCGAAGTCGGTAGAATACATTGCCACCACTCGAAGCACGCGCAATTATACGCAACTTACCTTCAAAAAGAGCTTCATGTTTACCCACCAACTGGTTCCATTCAGATTTCGCAATATTCACGCTCTCAAAAGCTCCTAGCTGTACCATCGGCGCGCCAGAAGGAATTCTGTCTGGGTCAATATCCACGTTGGGCAGCGTTTCTATCTCAATCCTTTCATCAACTGACAAAGAAAGAGCATCCAGCATTAATCTGACTGCTTCAGCACGGTACCCAAAATGATCGCCGCCTTTTGCGCTCTGTGCCAAAGTGATCGCTTCAGCATAGGACCAGCTGCCAAGATATTTAGTGTTACCGCGCAGTAGTTGTCCAAATCCCGCAATAGCAGCACTGAACTTGGCATCAGCAGTGTTCTCAGACTTTCCATCAATGATCGGCGTTTCAATTAGTTGGCTATCAAGTTGATCGGGCAACTTATAGCGCAGCTTTAAAAACCCAAGTTCTTTAGGGTTACTACTGTCAGTCGTTGATTGATAACGAAGTTTATCAGACTTCTGCGCAGGCGAACCAACCGGGGTAATTTCATAGAGTGCCGTGACAGTGTGCCCGGCGCCAATATCTCCAGCATCGACCTTGTCATTATTAAAATCTTCACGCGCTAAAGCACGGGTTTCATACCCTATCAGGCGATATTCAGCGACTTTGGATGGATTAAACTCAACCTGTATTTTGACATCGTTCGCAATTGGAATAAGAGTTCCTGAGACTTGATCAACCAGTACTTTCATGGCCTCAGACATATTGTCTATATAAGCAGCTGTTCCATTTCCGTTTTGTGCCAACGCCTGCATAAGTCCATCGTTATAATAGCCTTGACCAAAACCTAGTACTGACAAGTAAATGCCATTTTTACGCTTGTCCTCAACGTAGCGTTTCAACTCTTCATCGTCCGAGATGCCAACATTAAAGTCACCGTCAGTGGCTAATATAACGCGGCCTATTCTGCCAGGCGTACGCATCTTTTCCGCTTGTCTGTAGGCTGTCTGTAGGCCCTCGTGACCTGCAGTTCCTCCACCTGAATGCAATGCCTCTAGTCGCGCTAGAATTGTGGCTCGATCGCTAGCAGGGGTTGGTTCAAGGGCAACGCCTGAACTACCTGCATATGTGACTATGGATACGCGGTCAGTTGGCTTTAGTTGGGCCAGTAAAAGTGGAAGAGATTTTTTCAATAAAGGCAGCTTATTATGTGCCTTCATAGACCCCGAAGTATCGATTAAAAATACCAAGTCTAAGCTTGGCCTATCTTCGATCGATATGTTCTTGCCCTGAATCCCAACTCTGACCAACTTCGTGTGTTCGTTCCAAGGCGTTTTTAGAACCGCCACTGAAGTGGCAAACGGCGCATCAGTTTCGTCACTTGAAGCGTAGTCATAAGAAAAGTAGTTTATCATTTCTTCAACCCTGACCGCATTTCCATGCGGCATTTGATTGTTCATGATCGATGATCGGACAAAGGAATACGAGGCCGTGTCCACATCAATTGAAAACGTTGAAACAGGATTTTCTGACACAATTTTTAGTGTGTTAGGACTACTGTTTACAAAAAGTTCTGATTGATTGAGGTCATGTTGAGATGGGCGAGTTATATGCTCAACTTCTCGATAATTTTTTTCCGTTAGCGATGAAATTGACGCAAATGCGGCCACAGGCATTGCATCACGCATTGGTTGGTTAAGGTAGGAAACAGAATTCTGATCAGATTCTGACGCGATTTGTGCAACGAGATCCCGTATTGAATTTTGGTTTGCCAAAACCACTTCTGACGGCGCCGATGACGCTAGATTGGCCAGTTGGTGAGTAATGGTTATTTCTTTTTTTTCGGGAGCAACCAAATTACTGGAAGGCAGGGGCACCAGCATCACAGGTTTTTCTGTTTCAGCGTCATTCACTGCTGCCTCAAACTTATTCTCAAGTTTTGCATTTTCTTCACCGTACTGAAGATAATCAAAGAGAAGAGACTTTGTCGGTGCTGGCAATACAAGGGTGATGCCAATACCAATTACTGCCACGCCTGAAGTCGCGTAAAGACCAAAGCGAAAACTAAATCTTTCGAGCATTTTATTAACTAAAGTGAAAAAACCTTGATGTTCATGTTCATGGCCAGGAATATTATCCGCTCGTACCGGTTTTGTTGCTTGCTGAAGAATGGCAAAGTTTTTTTGCGCCAGAGCCAGCGCGTTGTCCCGTGCATTTGCATCAGGCTCCGGGGTCGCAGTTTTAAGAGCAGCCTTTAGTTGGTCCAGGTCATCAATCATGAATTTTTTCCTCATCCCGGGCCATTGATCGCAAAGCCTTCTTTACTTCGCTCATTCTCCAAGACACCGTTCCTTCTGAGATTTCCAATAATTCAGCCGCTTGAGCGTGTGTCAGGTCTTCACCTAGAACGAGTGCAACTGTCTGCCGAAGATCATCAGGCAGCCCTGACATCGCCTGTGATAACCATGCCAGCTCGTTTTGTGTTTGAACGGTTTCATCGAGCTTTAACCGGTGAAAATCCCCCCACCCCGCAAGAACTCGACGATGGGCAGCCTGTTTTCGGAACCTATCAGTGACAGCGTTCACCACAATTCGGTACAGCCAAGTCGTAAAGTTTGCGTCACTTCGGAAACTTCGCAATTTAAAAGGTAAAGTCGCACATATGTCTTGAGCCAAATCGTCTGCATCCGCTTCACTACCAAGCATTCTAAACGCCAAACGATGGATTACATCATAATGGCGTAATAACAGTGCGGCAAAGGCTTCACCGTCGCCCAGATTGGCGGCCTTAACTAGATGATGATCACTCGTTTTCATTCGCATAGTGTCTATTAGACGAACGGGAACCGTCAATCCTTGGCAAGATAGTTAAAAAAAATAAAAATTGTTTTAAATGACTGCTCTTTTAAAACATTATTAGACTTTAACTATTACCGCCAAAACACAGTAACGCGATTAACCAAGTTGGAAATCATTGCGCCACTA
>JAPKAX010000297.1 GCA_028825025.1 Rhodospirillales bacterium
GTATTGGTAATTGTAAAGCTTTTCTTCCGCAGCCCAAACTCATCCTGAGGTGTCTTCGTCTATAGATGGAGCCTATCGATGCGGTATTCGCTTTTTTTAATAACAAAATTTGCTAAGGACCGCCATCACATAAAAAGTCAACAGGACATTCGATATATCTGCCCTATTTATTTTGGGTTTTACGCTACATGTTTTTTTATGGAACCTATCTATTGAAGATGGGGCGACAAGGGGGTACGAAAATAATGATGTTTTGTTTAGCTTTTTAAAAAGTGTAATTTATTATGAAACCAACCAATTCAATTTTCGCTAAGACTGGCGTAACTGTGTTTGAAACCATGACACAGCTTGCCATGGAAGCGGGGGCCATCAATTTAGGCCAAGGCTTCCCGGATGACGTCGGTCCAGAGAATTTACGTCAAGCCGCCGCCAATGCAGTGATTGACGGTCCAAATCAGTACCCGCCAATGATGGGCTTACCAGAACTGCGCCAAGCCGTGGCAGCCCATAATAAGAGGTTCTATGATTTAGACGTGGACTGGCAAACGGAAGTGATGATTACGTCTGGTGCAACAGAAGCGCTGGCTGATTGTTTGCTGGCTTTAATTGAACCGGGCGATGAAGTGGTCCTAATCGAGCCTTTATACGATTGTTATTTACCGATGGTTAAGCGCGCTGGTGGTATTCCTAAATTGGTCCGCATTGCACCTCCTAAATGGGAATTGGATATTCAAGCCATTGCTGATGCCTTTAGTGATAAAACCAAACTGATTCTGTTGAATTCACCTCATAACCCATCCGGCAAAGTGTTTACTAACGACGAGCTACAAACTATCGCGGATTTGGTCATCAAACATGATGCTTATGCGGTTTGTGACGAAGTTTATGAGCATATTATCTATGATGGGGTTCAGCACAAACCGTTGATGACGTATGATGGCATGCGTGATCGAACCATTCGCATTGGTTCGGCCGGCAAAACGTTTTCAATGACCGCCTGGAAAGTTGGTTATATGACGGCCCCTGCGAATTTACTGACTCCCATCAGCAAAGCACATCAATATGTCGCCTTTACAACACCCCGAAATTTTCAGACCGCCGTTGCTGTTGGATTAACTCAAGACGATGCATATTTCACTGGTCTCGCAACAGGCTTGCAGGCCAAACGGGACCGTATTAGAAGCGGCCTGCAAAGCGCAGGGTTTGACGTCTTGCCAACGGGGGGCACATATTTCATTAGCGTTGATATCCGCTCCGTTGGCTTCGATGGGAATGATGTTACGTTTTGCGAAATGATCGCTCGTGAAGCCGGCGTGGCTGGTATTCCCTTAAGCGCTTTTTATCAAGATGGGGACGTCGATCAGTTCGTGCGCTTTTGCTTCTCGAAACAAAATGACATCTTGGATCAAGCCGCAGCCAAACTCAAAACTTTCTTTTAGGTTCTAGGCCCTAAATATTTCCATCTCTAACAATAGGTCAAAATCACATGAATGGTGCCGATAGTCTTGTTCAAACTTTGCTCGATGGGGGCGTTGACGTTTGTTTTACTAACCCTGGAACTTCTGAAATGCATTTTGTTGCGGCATTGGATCGCCACCACGACATGCGCTGTATTTTGGGTCTTCAAGAAAACGTGGTTACTGGTGCGGCGGACGGGTATGCCCGGATGCTCGATAAACCGGCATCAACCTTGCTCCATACGGGCCCTGGTTTGGCTAACGGATTTGCAAATTTGCACAACGCGAAACGCGCGTTTGTCCCAATAATTAACATTGTCGGTGATCATGCGACCCATCACGTACAGTACGATTCACCGTTAACCTCTGATATTGAAGGCATTGCGGCACCGGTATCGGGATGGGTGCGAACATCGCAATCATCAACCGAAGTGGCTTCTGATGCGGCTGAAGCCATTCAATTTGCCAACACTGCCCCCGGCAATATTTCCACCCTAATTTTACCTGCCAATACCGCATGGGGAGATGCCAATGGTCCAGCCGTTACCAAGGCAGCACCGACCCCCCAAACACCCGGTGATGAACGTATTCGAGCTGTTGCCGAAGTGATCCGATCGGGTGAGCCTGTATTGGTATTAGCTGCAAACCGGGCGCTGCGTGATGATGCAATGGAATTGCTCAGCAAAATTACGACGTCTGATAACGTTGATTTGTTGGCGCAACAATCCAACGGGCGGATTGAGCGTGGAGCCGGGCGCGTTGCTATGGACCGGGTTCGTTATCCGGTGGACCAAGCGCTTGATCAATTGTCTAAGTACAAGCATGTGATTTTGATTGCCGCCAAAACCCCCGTCGCCTTTTTTGCTTATCCAAACAAACCAAGTCTGATGATGCCCGCAGGCAGTGGCGTTCATACATTGGTTGCGCGTGAAGAAGATGTCATGGGCGCATTAGATGCGTTGGTTGACGAATTGGGTGTCGGAAAAAATAATGCCAAAGTCTCAGACAAGTTTTTACCACCAATGCCGACCGGGAGCCTTAATCAAGACGTGATTTCGCTAGTGTTGGCAAACATGATCCCTGAAAATGCGATTATCAGTGACGAATCCGTGAGCACTGGGCGCCGGTTTTTCGAAGACTCATACGGATCAAATCCCCACAGTTGGATCCAAGTCACCGGAGGGGCCATTGGGAACGGGTTACCATTGGCGACGGGCGCTGCAATTGCATGTCCTGATCGCCCGGTTATATCGCTGCAAGCCGATGGTTCTGGCATGTACACTTTGCAATCCTTGTGGACACAAGCGCGGGAAGGCTCAAACATAACGACCCTCATTTTCTCGAACCGGAAATATCAAATTCTATTGGGTGAAATGGCCGGCGTTGGCGTTCTAAACCCTGGCCCTAAAGCCATGGACATGATGGAACTTGATCGTCCGGCGTTAGATTGGGTCGCTTTGGCAAAGGGTATGGGTGTTGATGGTGGCATTGCTACAAACGCCACAGAATTGGCAAAACAAATGGAACGCGGGCTTGCTTGTGAAGGGCCTTATTTGATCGAAGTGATTTTTTAAGCGCCCTTAACTGGCCTGTAAATGGGTGTGTTTTTTTTTAGCTTAAAAAAATCTCACAAAATGTTCTTGAAACGCCCTACCGGGGGGCCTAATAAGTGGCTTCGAAACGAGAGATCGTTTCTTTGAAAATGTGGTGGCTGTAGCTCAGTCGGTTAGAGCATCGGCTTGTGGTGCCGAGGGTCGGGGGTTCAAATCCCCTCAGCCACCCCAGTTTTATCAATGACTTAGAGGCTAATATTGGCCTTTAGGTCACTGATTGGTCACAAGATTACGGTGTTTTGTTCTTCACTTGTTCGATGGCTGTTTCAAATGCCGTCCCAAATTCAGCCATCAT
>JAPKAX010000298.1 GCA_028825025.1 Rhodospirillales bacterium
AACCAATTGATTTGATGAAAATTTATTGATAGTCTCTTTTGTTGCCATGCCCAATAACTCCTGATTTAGCGGCGACCCTATGGCGTAGATATCTTCAGTAACTTTAAGCGACTTCTTGCAAATTGGGATTTTAATATGGCCATTTTTTTAACTCAAATGAGAGCAGTACCGCGCTCCAAGTGTTTTCGGATAACGTTACCAATTATTTTACGTCCGGTTAAAAGCTTTATACGAACAAACTCGCTATCTTCAACAACGTGGTAATTTGTTAGTAGCAGTGTTAGTCAAATGAAAAAGCAGACCCGTGACCCATACCGCTTTCTGTTGTCTCGATGGATCTATGAATTTGGTCAATCTTTTGTGTAATTTAATCTTTCCAATTTGGAAACCGATGCACGCGTTTCTTTGTGGTTTCAGTTTTTGTCGGCTGCTAAATTGGCGGTAGTGGTGGAAGATGCATTTTGGATGATCAGTATTTCTCCATTTGGAACGCCATCTTAATTTCTTCTAGTTGTCCACCAACCAAAAACCTTGGTTTAATTATACCTCTAGTGATATTTGAGAAAATTTGTTTGGGCTTTCTGTAAAATTAAAATTTGTATTTTTCATTTTGGCATAAAATAAATCTGAAAACTCTACATCCCTTGCTAGGACACGCCCATGATTCAAAAATACATTTCCGCGTATACCAGCGCACTCGCTAATCCCTAATATGTCGATATAGTAAGAACCGATGGGCTCGTCTCGTTTGATTTTAATTCCAATCCGATCGAACTACATAAGCGCAAGTTCATTATGATTGGCAATTTTGGCGGGAGCTTTTGATCCTACTTTTAGAACTACAACTGGGATCGTGTCGCAGGCAGATAAACAAGACAAGGGTGATAATATTGAGTGATATAGAGTTTAATGGGAACAGTTTAATCATCTTTGGCCTTATTGAGGGAATTCAAACATTTAATAGAATTCTAAGTGCTTTCGCTATGGTTGTCTATGTATCCGTATTTTATTACTATATGCTTTTGCGCCTTCCCCCCTTTATTTGGCCCCCAACCCGTCCTAATATATTAGTAACACTTAAATCGGGAGGATAAGTTATGGGACAAGATATTACGTTAACGGCATCTGACGGGCATAAATTGGGCGCTTATTTGTGTGAAGCAGAAGGTGAATGTAAGGGCAGCGTTATCGTTGTACAGGAGATTTTTGGCGTCAATGTCCATATTCGCGACGTTGCTGAGCGCTATGCTGCATTAGGTTACAAAACTATTGCCCCCGCCCTGTATGATCGCCAAGAGCGCGATTTTGAAACTGGGTATGAGCCAGATGATATAGCCCGAGGCCGCGACTTTAAAACAGGTGCTAATGAAAACTTAAATGGGGTTATGGCAGATATGGATGCGGCCTATGCTGCTGTTTCTGATATGGGTAAAGTTGCTGTTACTGGCTTTTGCTGGGGTGGGTTTGTTGTCTGGTTAGCAGCCTGCCGGATGAATATTCAGGCGGCTGCGGGTTATTACGGCGGCGGCATTATTGATTTCATTGACGAGAAACCCAAATGTCCAACCATTCTGCATTTCGGCGAACGCGATCATTCAATCTCCTTAGACGACGTAGATGTGATTGCCAATTTACACCCAGATGTAGCCGTCAATATTTACGAAGCAGATCATGGGTTCCATTGCGATATGCGTGGATCGTTTGACCCTCGCGCCGCTAATATTGCAGGCATGCGGACCATACGTTTATTCGATAATATGTAAGTAGGATTAGAATATGAGTGAAGTTGGGACCCCACCGGTCATTGGCGTGATTGGCGGCAGTGGCGTTTACGAAATTGATGGATTAGAAAATACCCGATGGGAAAAAGTAACGTCGCCCTTTGGCGAGCCGTCAGATGAGTTGTTTTTTGGTGAATTAAATGGCCAACAAATGGTGTTTCTACCCCGCCATGGCCGGGGGCACCGAATTCCACCATCCGAGCTAAATTATCGAGCCAATATCGATTGTTTGAAGCGTGCTGGGGTGACAGAAATCATCTCTATTTCGGCTTGTGGGTCATTAAAAGAGGGTTTGCCGCCGGGAACTTTTGTGATTTGCGACCAATTCATTGATCGGACGTTCGCGCGTGAAAAAAGCTTTTTTGGAACCGGCTTGGTTGCTCACGTCGCCCTTGGCGAGCCCGTGTGCTCGCGCTTAGGCGATGCCATTGAAGATGCGGTTAAAGAGTTAGATATTCCGTACCAGCGGGGCGGTACGTATTTGGCCATGGAAGGCCCACAATTTTCAACTAAGGCTGAATCTAATTTGTATCGGTCGTGGGATTGCGATGTGATTGGCATGACCAATATGCCAGAAGCCAAGCTCGCTCGTGAAGCTGAAATGTGTTACGCCACTGTTGCTATGGTCACTGATTTCGACTGTTGGCACCCCGACCACGATGACGTGACGGTTGAAGCAATCATTGCAGTGCTAATGGGCAATGCAGACAAAGGCCGGGCCTTGGTTAAAACCACTGCGCCTAACTTGAGTGATCGGGTGGAAACCTGCCATGCTGGATGCCAAACCGCCCTCGAAATGTCGTTGATTACATCTCCTGACGCCCGCGACCCTGAAATGAAAAAAAAACTGGACGCGGTTGCTGGCCGAGTTTTGGGGTAACGGACAAAATTGGCCGCACAAATACCGAATATTCCCGCTGGAACGTCGCGCTTTATGCCGCCGGTCGGGATGTTAGTTGGAATTATTGCGATGGTCAGTACTTGGTATTTTATACCGGGATCGGAATTGTTCAAGGCCCCGTATTCTCATGGGGGATGGGGTTTGTTTGTCACTGCATTGGGGCTGGCTATGTATGCTAAACGCCAGTTCGATCACGTTGGAACGAGTGTTAGTCCATTCACTAAAACCACAGATCTCGTTATGTCCGGCCCGTTCAAATTCTCGCGCAATCCTATGTATTTAGCCATGGTGATCGGGCTGATTAGTGTCGGTGTTATCTTGGGGAAGATTGCTCCCTTTGTTGTTGTGCCGTTGTTCATCATGTGGATCAGAAAACGTTTCATTGATCATGAAGAACAGCTAATGGAAACTTATTTTGGTGATGCGTATAGGGAATATAAAAGCTGTGTACGGCGCTGGTTTTGATGCCAGTTTCAATCAAGTTTATTTGGAAAAAGGTTGTTGGTATGAAAGTTAACGGAACCCCGTATCGGACCATTTGGTTGAGCGAAAACGCGTAGGTGGTTGAAGTTATTGATCAAACGCGGTTAACGCCGACCGTATTCGGTCTGGTCTACTTACCACAGCGATGATCAAAAGCCGATCTGGGGCGCGGGGCTTAAACGAGGCTGAATACATGGG
>JAPKAX010000052.1 GCA_028825025.1 Rhodospirillales bacterium
GTTACCATCTTATTACTAAACGGCATGCATATATAATACATGAATATGTTTGATAGTTGGGTCAACTTAAAGTGCAAATTTCTAGGCTTAGTACATAAAATGAGTTAAATGATCGTGGTGAGCTAAACCTTAGAAGCGGCTTAACACCTGCAATACGTTGTGGTAGTGTCTGGGGTAAAATGTGTACTGTCGCATGTTCTAAATGCAGAGGTGCCGACTGTAATTGTATGTATGACCAAAGCTGCACCTCAATTACTGAAACATTAAGCAGCGATCCTAAGTACCCTATTGAGACAAAAATTACGCCTTTTGCTTTGGAAATGCTTAGGCTTGAAGCTTCTCCCCCTTGTTGGTCATGTTATAGGCACTCTGATAATCAAGGGGAAGTCTGGAAAACACCACAAGTCTGATTCTATTCTAGTTCAGATATCCATCTACGGTTACTGTATGATGGGTTATCAACATTATTCTATTCCGGAAAGTTAAACGCACAATGGGCTATTCAAATAACTTTTTCTGATGTTAGCAACCCAGATACGACTTATGCGGTTGAGCCAAAATTAGACCCTGAAAAGGATTTTTCTATGGATCAGCTGCAAGCGGATGTAGCAATTATTGCTAAAAATTTCTCTAGCATGCTGGATGCCAATGCTATGCGGATTTCCCAACACACCTTACTGTATTTTATTTATATCGTTCTGATCTGAAATCCAAATCGTCGAGTGCAATTTGGGAAACCAAGGGGTATACCCTTATTTAAATAAACTTAATTCTAAATATTATGAAAATTTCAACATTATGACCATACTCATTACTGGCGCCGCCGGATTTATTGGATTTCACACTATTCAAGCTTTGTTAAGCCAAGGCCGCCGTGTCATTGGTGTTGATATCCTCAATGATTATTACGATGTAACTTTAAAAGAAGCCCGGCTTAGTCGATTGTTGGTGCATGAAAATTTCAGTTTCATAAAGGCCAACATTGCAGATAAAGATGCGATGGGAAATGTGATTGATCGCCACCCTGATATTACACACATCATTCATTTAGCAGCTCAGGCAGGGGTACGGTATTCGCTTGTGAATCCATATGCCTATACAAATGCTAATATTGAAGGCCAGCTGGTGATGTTGGAAATGGCCCGAAAATTGGGGCATCTTGAACATATGATGTATGCGTCATCATCAAGCGTATATGGAACGAATACCAAACTTCCCTTTTCTGTAGATGATCAGACGGATACACCGGTATCTCTATATGCAGCGACTAAAAAATCTGTTGAATTGATGTCGCATTCTTATTCTCACATGTTTGGTTTACCGTTGACGGGGCTTCGGTTCTTTACGGTCTATGGTCCTTGGGGACGCCCAGATATGTCGGCGTTTATTTTTGTTAAAAAGATTCTGGCTGGCGAGAAAATCCCGGTTTTCAATAACGGTGATATGCGTCGCGACTTTACATATGTTAAAGATATCGTTGCTGGGATTTTGGGTGGCCTTGGTAAGCCCCCAACGGCAACAAACGCAGCACCACATAAAGTTTACAACATTGGCAATAACAGTTCAGAGCCTTTAATGCGGTTTATTTCGCTAATTGAAGATGCATTAGGCGTGAAAGCGGAAATCGAGTTTTTACCAATGCAGCCTGGCGATGTTAAAGAAACCTATGCTGATATTGCTGCAACTAAGCGAGATTTTGGCTTCGTCCCCTCAACACCAATTGATCAGGGAATTCCGAAATTTGTCGAATGGTATAAGACTTTTTACAACGTTTAATTAGGCCGATTTTTATGACGGTGAACCCCATCGGCGGAACCATTCCAGTTCGGCATTACTTGGCACTTTTATTTTTAGCAGCGCTGTGGAGCTCGTCCTTCTTAGTGATCAAGGTTTCTGTTGTCACGATCCCTCCTTTAACGCTAACAGTTATCCGTTTGTTCGTTGCTATGATCATTTTGCTCAGCATTCTTCTCTATAAAGGAGAACCTTTGCCAAAATCGGGTAAAGCATGGTTTATGTGCTTTTTGGTGGGGTTTTTTGGCAATGTTTTACCGTTTAGCTTGATTGGCTGGGGGGAAGTGGTTGTTGAAAGTGGTTTGACTGCGGTTTTGATGGCAATGATGCCGTTATCGACTGTGATTTTAGCACATTTCTTTACAGAAGGCGACCGGCTGACACCTCAACGATTGCTTGGTATTTCTATTGGGTTTTTGGGCATTGTGATTTTAGTCGGCCCTTCTGTGTTTGGTGGGTTGGGTGAAGATGGGCTCCGTCAATTAGCCATTGCCTTGGCCGGGTTGAGCTATGGAATTACAACTGTGGTGGCTCGAAACATGCCGTCATCCAGCGTGTTAGGCCGATCTGTCGCCATTATGGCGGCCGGCTTTTTGTTCTTGTTGCCATTTGCATTATGGATTGAACAACCCTGGACGCTAGAACCATCAAATACGGCTCTTATTGGAGCTATCCATTTGGGGGTTTTACCAACGGCACTTGCTTCGCTGATTTACCTAAAGCTCATTGCTGAACGCGGGGCTGGGTTTATGGCCTATATTAATTACCTGATCCCAATAATGGGAGTGATTTGGGGGGCATCCTTGTTAGGCGAAGAAGTCACGATCCAAGTTGTTGCCGCCCTTGGTGCGATTTTGGTTGGGTTGTTTGTTGCAAATGTCCGCAAGCGCAGGCCTAAGGCCCTATAAACAATGAAATATTCCAAAGTCGATGCTGCAAAAATCCACGAATTGGTCCATTCGTTTTATGGCCGCATTCGTAATGACCAAGAGCTTGGACCGATCTTTAATGATGTAATTATGGATAATTGGGATCGTCACTTGAACACGATGGTGACGTTTTGGACGTCTGTGATGTTAAGCAGTGGCCTTTATAAAGGTACACCTATGGTCAAGCACGTGGCCCTTAAAAATGTCACGCCTGCACACTTCGAATTATGGCTTGGGCATTTCCGAGTAACCACTGCTGATTTATTCGAACCCGATGTTGCTGCCGAATTTGTCATTCGGGCTGAGCGGATTGCGGAGAGCTTTCAGCTTGGTATGTTCCATTACGAAAACCAGTTTAAAGTCGCTAACGTGCCGCTCTAAGCTATTTATGATAAAGCCCTTCTAATCGATCCCCATAGATCTCTTTGATTTTATGACGACGGACCTTCATGGTGGGCGTCATCTGTTCATTATCAATGGTAAAAGCATCTTTGGCGATAATAAAACGACGGATTTTTTCGATATTTGATAATTCTGAATTCACCTCATCCACTATAGTTCTTAAAGCTTTTATTAAATCCGGATCATCACACAGCTGATCCAAGGAAGAAGTTTTTGAATTTGCTTTCGCCCATTCCCGAAGCCAAACATCATCGGGTACCAACAATGCAACAATATGGGGCCGTTTGTCGCCATAAACCATTGCTTGTGCAATTTTTGGCAGCATTGTTATCAGGCCCTCAATACGTTGCGGCGCAATATTATCACCACCTGAATTAACGATAATGTCTTTCTTGCGGTCCGTGATAACCAAAAACCCATCTTCATCAAAATGGCCAATATCACCGGTATGCACCCAGCCGTCGCGGATGGTTTCGCGGGTGGCTTTCTCGTTGCGCCAATAGCCCTGCATGACCAAATCCCCAGTGGCTAAAATTTCGCCATCGTCAGCAATTTTAACTTGGGTGTTTAGCAATGGCGGGCCAACGGTGTGCATTTTAACGTGCCCCGGACGGTTCACGCTAATCACCGGAGCCGTTTCCGTTTGTCCGTATCCTTGAAGTAGGCGCAATCCAAGGGCCGTGAAAAAAATTCCTATTTCAGGGTTTAAGGGAGCCCCGCCGGATACCAATGCTTTTAAGCGCCCGCCGAACCGTGCACGGACCTTATCGCGGACCAATTTGTCTAAAACAGCATCCTGTATGGTGCCAATCAAACCCAGCCGTTCTCCGGCATAGCGTTTGCGGCCTAAGTCCAGCGCAACCATGAACATTTTTTCTTTAAGGCCACCTGATTTTTTGACCCCTTGGGTGATGCGTTGGTGCATGGTCTCATATAACCGAGGGACAGCGGTCATGATGGTTGGTTGGGCTTCAACCATATTTGCACTCAACGTCTCGATGCCTTCTGCGTAGTAGATTTGCGCCCCAGCACAAATTGGAAAAAAGTGCCCCGCCACGTGTTCATAGGAATGCGATAGGGGAAGAAACGACAAAAATACATCATCCCCAAGGCCAAGTTCAGTCAGTGCATCTTTTGCCCCTAATGCATTATGGAATTGACTGCGGTGGTTTAACATGACGCCTTTTGGCTTCCCACCGGTCCCTGATGTGTAGATCAAGCAGGCGGTTTCTAAGTCGTCCCAGCTTTTTGCTAATTCAAAAATAGCCGAATGACTGCCTTTGTTTTCATGGATAATATCGTCCCATTTCAACAACTTTGCTTTTTTAGAGGCCGTCTCGGGTGTCTCTAAGGCTATGATGAATTGGACTTCATCCGTTTGATCGATTGCCGGGATTAGCCGTTCTGCTAGCCGATTGGTCGACACAATAGCGGCTTTCGCCCCACTATCGGATAACACATGCAAATGATCGTCTGTTGTGTTTGTGATGTAGGTGGGAACCGTGATGGCTCCAATGGCCATAATAGCAAAGTCGCTTATTAGCCACATTGCCCGGTTTTCACTAATTAGTGCAACCCGGTCGCCGGGGCCAATACCTTGATTTTTCAAGCATTGGGCGACTGCGGTAACCTGATTCGCGACTTCGTTCCAGCTCAAGGGTTGGTATGCTCCGTCATGCTTTTCCCAAAGAAACGGCTTGTCGGCAAATTCCTTTGCCTGTTCGAATAACATTGTTGGCAAATTTGGCCACGGATATTTTATCAATTTCCCATCCCCTGAATTAATTCTTTTCTTTGATATCCTATCATTCCCGTTGCTGGAAACTAATTCTAACCTTATATGCAAGGCAATAGCTTTTTGGACTCGAAAATAGGAAGATTTAAGAAATGAGCGCAACCGAAAAATTGCCCACATGGAACCTCGATGATCTGTATTTAAGCCCCGAGGATACGAAGCTGGAAGCGGATTTGGTATCAGCGATGAGCGAAAGCACTGCTTTTCAAAAAAAGTTTGAGGGCAAGCTGCCTGAAAGTTCTGGGGCAGAAATGGCGGTCGCAATTACGGGCTATGAAAATATTCTGGATAAGCTTTATAAAGTCATGAGCTATGCTCAATTATTATTGGCTGGTGATGTGGGGAATGCGGACGTTGGGCGGTTTTATCAAACGCTTCAAGAACGCGTTACGAATATTACTTCTACCACTTTGTTCTTCACCCTAGAAATAAACCAAATTGATGAGGGGCGCTTATCAGAGCAATTAGAAGATAAGGCACTTCAGGTATATAAGCCTTGGATCGACGAGACGCGCGCTCTTCGTCCGCATCAGTTGTCAGCCGAGCTGGAAAAACTTTTGCATGAAAAGTCCGTCACCGGCCGGGCTGCATGGTCGCGTTTGTTCGATGAAACCATTGCAGATATGCGCTTTGATGTGGCAGGTGAAGAGTGCACTATGTCTGATACATTGAACCAAATGACCGATCCGGATGGAGCTGCGCGTGAAGTGGCAGCGCGGGCTCTATCAAAGGGCCTACAGGATCAAGGGCGAGTTTTATCATTGATCACCAATACTTTGGCGAAAGATAAAGAGATCGAAGACGGTTGGCGCAATTTCAAAAGCCCTATGGCATCACGCAATGTTGCCAATCAGGTTGAAGATGAAGTTGTAGATGCGTTGGTTGCTGCCGTTCGAGATAGTTATGGTGATTTGTCGCACCGGTATTATGCCATGAAGGCGAATTGGTTTGGTCAGGAAAAGCTAAATTGGTGGGATCGCAATGCCCCCTTGCCAGACGCCGATGGTCAGGTTTTCACTTGGGACCAAGCAAAAGACACTGTGCTTTCGGCTTACAGTGGGTTTGCACCTGAAATGGCTCAAATTGCTGGGCGCTTTTTTGATGAGCGCTGGATTGATGCGCCGCCGCGCCCCGGTAAAAATTCAGGTGCGTTTGCTCATCCAACGGTTTCATCGGCGCATCCTTATGTGTTGTTAAATTTCCATGGTAAAACCCGCGATGTTATGACTTTGGCTCATGAATTAGGCCATGGCGTCCATCAAGTTTTGGCCGCACCGCAGGGCACGCTGATGGCAAACACGCCGTTAACATTGGCTGAAACAGCCTCTGTATTTGGCGAAATGTTAACGTTTCAATCTTTGTTGAGTAATGAGCCTGACCCCAAACGAAAACGCATCATGCTGGCGGGAAAAGTTGAAGATATGATGAATACCGTCGTCCGTCAAATTGCCTTTCATGAGTTTGAGCGCCGGGTTCATGCTGAACGCCCTAAGGGGGAGTTAAGCTCGGGTCGTTTAGCAGAAATATGGATAGAGACACAGCGCGAAAGCCTAGGTGATGTTATACATTTTGATGACGCCTACAAACCGCTTTGGGGGTATATCCCACACTTTATTCATTCACCTTTTTATGTGTATGCCTATGCGTTTGGTGATTGTTTGGTGAATTCACTCTATAGTGTCTTTAAAGACGGGCATCCGGGATTCGAAGGTAAGTATTTTAAAATGCTGAAATCTGGCGGCACGAAACGCCATAAAGAATTGTTGGCTCCGTTCGGTTTGGATGCGACGGATCCTGCATTTTGGAAACGCGGACTTTCTGTGATATCCGGGTTCATTGATGAATTAGAGGCGGTGTCGGAGTAGGTTAAAAAACAGTATGAAGTGAGTCGAGTTCATTACTTTGGGTTGCGAGTAGATAAATATGTGGTTGTATTCAGAACCTTGTGCCTAAACTATATGTCACAGTAGTATTTAGATTGGACGGAAAGGGGGCTCTTGTGTTCCTCTAGGCTAAATCTTGATATGAACACGATATAAAGGCAAAGTAATGCTGCTGGGTAATAAATCACAGGGCAATGGTGGTCGATGGGAGTTGGATGACGGTAATGATGCTCAACGCTCATCGATGGATGTTCTGGAAACAGAACTGCAAAAGCTTTGGGATCAGGACGTAATTTAATTCTTGTTTGGACGCCCCTAGAAAAATCTATCGAAGTTTTGATGATCCCGCATTACACGATTAGTGAGCAAGCACAACGTGCCATCCAAAAGTTCTTGATCACCGATAAACATGGTCTTACCAGTAATGTTTTCAACGCCAAAATTAATATTTACCGTGTCGATACAGAACAGGTTTATTCAGGGCTTCAACCCATTGAATTGGCCGCCTTTGACTGTAAATCTACAAGTTTCAATTAAACACATCCCCCTCCCTTTAATTCTTCTTTAGGAGTTGCCATGTCTGACCCTATTTTTCATAATTTTTCTTCTGCCCCAACCCATGTTGCTCCGTTTAGCCATGCGGTTGAAAGCGATGGTTGGATACAATTGACGGGGCAAATGCCAACATACCCGGATGATGATACAAAGCCATTAGCTGACGGCATTAAAGCTCAAACCCGCCGGGTTATGGATAACCTAATTATTGTCTTGGATGGCTTGGGGCTCGGGCTAGATCATGTTTTGTCGTGCCGTGTTTATATTACTGAATTTAAACGTGACTACGAAGTTATGAACGAGACCTATAAATCTTATTTTCCAGTCGGGCGTTTGCCTGCTAGAACCTGTATTGGTGTGACTGGCTTAGCACGAGATGCGTTAGTCGAAATCGATATGATCGCGAAACGCTAAATTCTAGAATATTAAAAGGTGAAATAAAATGGCTACCATTACCTATCCAACATTGATGGAAATCGACTTTGGCGCAATTCAAGTCCTAGGCGATGCTTTGCGGCGCAATGGCATTAAACGGCCTTTGATTTGCACAGACAAAGGCGTTGTTGATTGTGGCGTGTTCGATATGGTACGTAGCGTTTTACCAAACGAAATTACTCCAACTGTTTTTGATGGTACTCCGGGAAACCCAACCGAAAAGGCGGTGCGCGAAGCCTTAGCTTTATACAAAGAAAACGATTGCGATGGGATTATTGCCATCGGTGGTGGGTCATCTATCGATCTTGGTAAAGGTGTTGCTTTGACCGCAAGCCACGATGGACCGATTAATGATTGGTCGGCTATGAATGGCGGTAAAGATAAAATTGGTAAAGCACCTCCAATTATTGCCATCCCAACCACTGCAGGAACCGGTAGTGAAGTCGGTGGTGGATCCGTACTTATTACGGACGATGGACATAAAGTTGTTGTTGTCAGCACCCATCTTATACCCAAAATGGCAATTTGCGATCCTGAGTTGACGTTAAGTTTACCCAAGCACTTAACCGCGGCAACCGGCATGGATGCCATGGCCCATTGCATTGAAGCTTATTTGACAAACGCCATTAATCCACCCGCCGCGGCCATTGGGTTAGATGGTTTGGAACGCGTTGTGACGTATTTGAAACGCGCTGTTGATGATGGCAATGACCGCGATGCCCGTTGGAACATGATGATGGCCGCCAGCGAAGGCGCTATGGCCTTTGCCAAAGGGTTAGGCTCCGTCCATTCCATGAGCCATGCCGTAGGAGCGAATGAGAAATTGGGCGCGCACCATGGCACTTTAAACGCCGTGTTCTTGCCAACGGTGCTTCGTTTTAATGCCGACCATGTGGGTAATAAGTATGAACAACTTCGTCGTGCCATGGGTTTGGCGGACAATGCGGATATTTCCGATTGGATTAGTGAATACAATCAGACACTTGATTTGCCTGAAAACCTAGGCGCTATGGGTGTGACGGCTGATATGGTGCCTGATTTGGCCATCCACTGCATGACCGACGCGTGTCATTTCGCAAACCCGAAACGGCCAACGGTCGAAGAGTATGAGAAGATGTTTATTGAAGCGATTGGCTAATTAGCTATTTAGCCATTCATTTTGATTTGATCTAATCGATCAATTCTGCGAATGCTGGGGAACAGCTTCATCCAAAGGATGGTGGCGGCAACGGTTGTTATGCCGCCAACTAGCACGGCCGGAACGGTGCCAATGCCGCCCGCCATAACGCCCGCGCGGAAATCGCCCAGTTCATTTGATGCGTTGATCGATACCGCGTTTACAGCACTAACACGGCCACGCATGGAATCGGGTGTGGCAATTTGAACAAGCGTTTGGCGCACATAAACACTGACCATATCCGCCGCCCCATAAATCCCTAAGGCCACTAATGAAATCCAATAGGTTTCTGATAAGCTAAAGGCTGTGATTGATAAACCAAAGACGGCGAGCGAGAAAAACAGGGTAGGGCCCATATAGCGCGGAGCTGCTATTTGTGTAAGCAATATGCCAACAATCAAAGAGCCAACTCCCGGCATCGCCCGCATGACACCTAAACCACTGGGGCCGACGTGTAATATGTCGCTGGCAAAGATGGGCAATAACCCCATTACGCCACCAAAAAGAACGGCAATTAAGTCGATGGAAATAGCACCCAAAACAATTTTATTATTCCAGATGTATGTAAACCCGCCCATTATTGTTTTTAGATTTACGGGCTCTTTTGCCGGAACTTTTAAATTCCCCGATATCAATGCGGCTGATATGCCCGCGATTAAAAACATAATAAGTGTAAACACATAAACGCCATCACCAATGCCCGCGATTAAAAATCCACCAAATGCAGGCCCAGTCAATTGAGCAGCTTTATTGGCCGACGATGAATAGGCAACAGCTTTCGGGAATTGATCGCGCGGCATTAAGTTGGGCAAAACCGCTTGGCTGGCCGTATGGAAGAATGATCGGGCCGCACCGTGCATAGCCAAAATACCCAAAATTGGCCAAATGGTGCCCAATTCAAACCAAAACAGGGCAATCAATGAGGCCACGGCAAGTCCATGCACAATATTACACACGACCATAATTCGGCGCCGATCG
This sequence comes from Rhodospirillales bacterium, assembly GCA_028825025.1. Taxonomy (GTDB): domain Bacteria; phylum Pseudomonadota; class Alphaproteobacteria; order Rhodospirillales; family Casp-alpha2; genus JABMNT01. The sequence continues at coordinate 9,949 of JAPKAX010000052.1, forward strand.
AACCGATCAGCGGCCATTCCGGCGACGAGAAATAAGACCAACGCAGGGGCAAATTGGGCAAGGCCAATAAGGCCCAAATCCAATGGGTCCCCGGTTAATTTATAGACATACCAGCCAACGGCCACAGTTAGCGAATGAATGCCGATGACATTGCTGGATCTATTGACTACAAATAGCCAAAAATTTCGGTTGCGCAATAAGGGCGTCGCGGATGTGGTGTCGTCTGACATTAAGTGACTTTAATCTGGGGATTAGGATGCAATTATGTTGTGTTCGGGCCCATATGGAAAATGCGTGATGTTTTCAGCACCTTTTTCATTTACCACCAATATATCATGTTCGCGGTACCCACCAGCCCCGGGATGGCCTTCGGGAAGCATGATCATCGGCTCGATTGAAACAACCATTCCCGGCTCCAGCACCGTTTCAATATCTTCACGTAATTCTAGTCCAGCTTCCCGGCCATAATAATGACTTAGGACGCCAAAGGAATGGCCGTAGCCAAATGTTCTATACTCAAGCAGATTATGGCGCTCATAAATCTCGTTTAATTCTAAAGCGATATCGCAACAGCGGGCGCCGGGTTGAATGAGTTCTAACCCTCGTTTGTGTACCTCAACATTCACACTCCAAAGCTTTAGATGCTCATCCGAACAGCTTTCTGAAAACAAAGTGCGCTCTAATGCGGTGTAATACCCAGCGATCATCGGAAAGCAATTTAAACTTAATATATCGCCAGGTTCGATTTTGCGGCTGGTGACCGGGTTGTGGGCTCCATCCGTATTTATGCCCGATTGAAACCACGTCCAGCTATCTAAAAGCTCAGTATGGGGGAACCGGCGGGCAATTTCGCGAACCATGGCTTGGGTGGAGTGCAGGGCGACTTCGTATTCAGGGACGCCAGCCCCAATAGCTTCCGCGCAGGCAAAACCCCCGATGTCTGCAACAGCAGCGCCGTGTGTAATATGGGCAATTTCTTCAGCCGATTTAACCATCCGCATTTTCATTGCAGGGCCTGAAATGTCGACGAACTGGGCTTCGGGTAAAGCCGCCTGTAGTTTATCCATATTAACCAAATTGATGTGATCAAATTCAATACCAACAGTTCCACCATCCGGAATTAGCTTTTGGACGGCTTTAAAATAGTTGTCGCGATGCCAATCAGTATAAATTAAATTGTCACCAACCGTCCGGCGCCACGGCTGGCCACCGTCAATATTGGCTGAAATGGTTGTCGCTGTGTCTGTGTCAACCACATGCCCATAGAAGCGGCCAAAATGGCAGTACAGAAAATCTGAATAATAAGTGATGTTGTGGTAGGACGTGAACAGAACCTGGCAAATATTATGCGCTGCCATATAGGTCCTGAGAGTCTGTATCCGAATGTCGTATTCCGCTTGGGAAAATGTGTTTTTTACCAGCGTCCCATTTTTAATCGAGATCAAAGATTCCATGACTTTCTCACATCCATTTAATGCTTCTGTATGATTATTATCTTATAGAACTATCTTCCATGCCCATAGGGAATTCTACGGGTTTTTGATGCAGCGCGATTTCGCCGTGTTTTTAACGGCAGCGACCAGCTAAGGGATGATGATGCGGACAAGCGGTATGTTTTCAGCTTTGGTCTTGCCGTGTTTATTCTTGCGTTGGCCCTCAAGAGCTTTTTGATGCGCTCGTTCTTTGGCAGCGCTCTCGCCTCCATCTCCGTCGAACAGGGACCCTTTCGGTACTGGATTGGCCTGCGCGCGGACAGCGCGGTCTTGTGCTTGTTGGCTGATGCCAGGTTTTTGGGGAGCTTCATTGCTATCTGAGACATCTAAACCACTAAATGAAGTTCCACGATTGTCATCTTCCTGTAGATCACCTGTTGAAAAATCATCGACATAAAATTCCAACAACCCGGTTTTTCGATTGATGCTGCCGTCATCGGTTATGCGGGGTAAGTGTTCTGCTTCTTCGGGGTTTAAGTGTGCCAACACCTTATCGCCCTTCCTCCCCATTTTTTGGAGTTTTTGGGTAGCATTTTGAATTGTATCTTGATCACCTAATGCTAATTTTAACGCTTGTAAGGCTTCTCCATTAGGGTCAATTTCCGCATCAACTTTTAGCTCCCGTTGTTTTTGGAATTTTTTCAATCCTTGCTCTAGGCGTAGACCATAAAAGCCCGTTAGCCCTTGGGTTTCTGATAAATCAAACACACCCGCTTGGCCCAACAACACTTTAATTTTGGCGACATCGTTACGATTAATATTTCCCTGACCCGTAATCTGGCCCTTTAGGTGATAGATGTTGGACAAGTCAAAGGCCTTTTCATCCGTCGCTTCAGGCAACCGCCCGAAGGGGTCATGTTGTTCTGTCCAATGGCCTTGATTGACCCAGCCAAAGCGGCCCGGGATTTAGCGAAGTTTTGGGTTTGCATTATCCATTCGAAGTTCCTTTGTTAATCGATTTAAAAATTAGGCACAAAAAAATCCGTCTGACAGGTGTCAAAGTGGATGGGCCAAACAGGTCATAAAGAACGCCGATTTTCTTGCAATGTGGAAAAACGACACAAAGATTTGTATTTGTTCAAATCTTACGCCTTAGAGCCTTGAATATAAGGCAGGACTAGGCATATAAGAATGTACTCAAATCGTTAAGTAACGAAAGTCTGGTTTCGTATCTATTTTGCACCATTTTGGTGATCAACGGATCTGGCTAGAGTTCTAATTGTCGTAAGGTATTCCAATATGAAGATAGCAGTTTTGAAAGAACGCCGCTTACACGAAGCGCGCGTTGCGGTTTCCCCTGAAGTTGCAGGAAAATTGATTGCCCTTGGGTTCGATGTGTGCGTCGAAAAAGGGGCTGGTGAAAGCGCGTCATTCTTTGATGAGGTCTATAAGAATGCTGGCGCTACAATAGCCGCATCCGCTGATGCCACCCAAAAAGGTGCGGAGATTGTTTTAAAGGTTCAAGGTCCTGAAGCGGCTGAAGCCGCTAAGATGGCTAAGGGCACAATCTTGATGGCGCATTTAAATTCCTTAACCGATGGAGAAAGCATTGCTGCGTTGGCTAAGGCTGGCGTGACAGGCATTGCCATGGAATTGATGCCGCGTATTACCCGCGCCCAAAGCATGGATATTTTATCAAGCCAGTCGAACTTAGCCGGATACAAATCTGTATTGGATGCAGCCGGTGAATTTGGCCGGGCTTTCCCAATGATGATGACAGCAGCCGGAACGATTGCGCCTGCGAAAACCTTTATTATGGGCGTTGGTGTTGCTGGATTACAAGCCATTGCAACCGCCAAGCGCTTGGGCGCTGTGGTTACCGCAACGGACGTTCGCCCCGCCACGAAAGAGCAAGTAGAAAGTTTAGGCGGAAAGTTTTTGGTTGTTGATCCTGAAATGGAAAAAGACGCACAATCCGCGGACGGTTACGCTAAGCAAATGCCGCCTGAATATTTCGAAAAGCAAAAAGCCGTTGTTGCTGAGCATATGAAAAAGCAAGACATCGTCATTACAACCGCCTTAATTCCGGGTCGCCCAGCACCAACATTGATCACAAAAGAAATGGTCATGAGCATGCAAGCCGGGTCTGTGATTGTTGATTTGGCGGTTGAAGCTGGCGGCAACTGCGAACTCTCTAAATTAGGTGAAACGGTAATGACGTCCAATGGTGTTAAAATTATTGGCCACGCAAACGTTCCTGCCCGCTTGGCTGTTGATGCCAGCGCTTTATTTGCACGTAACTTATTGAACTTTATCAAACCGTTCGTCGACGCAGATTCGGGTAAACTTGAATTGAACTGGGAAGATGAAGTGGTTGTTGGCACTTTGGTCACGAAGGGCGGAAAAGTCGTCAACGACCGGGTTGCTAGTACAACTAAAGAAAAATCAAAAGCAAAAAAACCAGCGGCAAAAAAGCCAGCCGCAAAGAAACCCGCTGCTAAACAGCCAACGGCTGAAAAAGCGCCAACTCAGGGCGAGGAGAAATAATCATGGACGCATCAACATTTGCGGATCAAGCCTCTCTGCTGGCAACGGGGGCTGCGAAGCTTTCTGAAGCAGCCGAGAAGCTGGCTCAACAATCAACCGAACTTATCGTCACACAAGCTCCGGCTATGACGGGAGGCTATAGTTCTTTTTTATCGTTGTTCACTATTTTCATAATGGCCTGCTTTGTTGGTTATTATGTGGTTTGGAGCGTCACCCCAGCCCTACATTCACCTTTGATGGGTGTTACCAACGCCATTTCATCTGTGATTATTGTGGGCGGTCTGTTGGCCGCTGGACCATCCAATATGGATTTCTCCAAAGTTATGGGTTTCCTGGCGGTAATGCTGGCGTCTGTTAATATTTTTGGTGGCTTTATCGTTACCCAGCGCATGCTGGCCATGTTTAAGAAAAAGAAGAAGTAGGGGTACACACAATGGAAACAGGATTATCAGGTTACGCCTACCTTGTCTCGGCGGTTTGCTTCATTTTTGCGCTTCGTGGTTTAAGCTCACCCGTAACAGCGCGTCGTGGTAATTTATTTGGAGTTATTGGAATGGTTATCGCAATCGGGACGACTTTAAACTCGCCCGGTATCCTTAGCCTCGATCTTATTATTATTGCGATTTTGATTGGCGGTAGCATAGGCACGTTCTTAGCGCTGAAAATCGAAATGACCGCATTACCTCAATTAGTGGCGGCTTTTCATAGCCTTGTTGGCTTGGCCGCCGTATTTGTTGCAACCGCAACACTTTATAATCCACAAGCCTTTGGATTGGGAGCACCTGGTAATATTGCTGGTGCAAGTTTGGTTGAAATGGCACTGGGAACTGTTATTGGCGCGATTACATTCTCCGGCTCGTTGATTGCTTTTGCTAAGTTGCAAGGTATCATGTCAGGATCGCCTATAACCTTTAAGTTTCAGCACCCGCTGAATGCGCTTGTTGCTTTGGTTATTGTGTTCGCGCTGGTCTCTTTTGTAGATACCGAAGCCTATGCAATGTTTTGGTTGATGGTTGGTTTAGCTTTCTTAATTGGCTTCTTGATTATCATTCCTATCGGCGGTGCTGATATGCCGGTCGTTGTCTCTATGCTCAATTCGTATTCGGGTTGGGCTGCATGTGGCATTGGCTTTACACTGTCTAACCCCGCATTGATCATCACAGGGGCGCTTGTTGGCTCTTCTGGGGCCATATTGAGCTATATTATGTGTAAAGGCATGAACAGGTCGATTTTCAATGTGTTGTTAGGTGGATTTGGAACCGATACGGGAGCTGCTGCAGCGGGTGGCGGGGATGGTGAAGAACGCCCTGTTAAATCCGGTGCTGCTGATGACGCTGCATTTTTGATGAAGAACGCATCCAAAGTGATCATCGTACCCGGATATGGTATGGCGGTTGCTCAAGCACAGCATGCTTTACGTGAAATGGCTGATGTATTGAAGGCTGAGGGGGTTGAGGTGGCATACGCGATCCATCCCGTTGCTGGGAGGATGCCTGGGCATATGAATGTGTTATTAGCTGAAGCAAACGTTCCTTATGATGAAGTGTTTGAATTGGAAGAGATCAATAACGAATTTTCAACGGCTGATGTGGCCTTTGTTATTGGTGCTAATGATGTCACGAACCCATCAGCGAAAACCGATCCAACCAGTGCGATTTATGGCATGCCGATTTTGGATGTTGATAAAGCGGGCTCCGTTTTATTTATCAAGCGCTCAATGGCAACAGGCTATGCGGGTGTGCATAACGAGTTGTTTTTTGAAGACAACACCATGATGTTGTTTGGTGATGCAAAGAAAATGACAGAACAAATTGTCCAAGCGTTGGGGTAATAACCGGTTTGGTTCTATATATAAAAAAAGGGAGCCTGTTGGCTCTTTTTTTTTGTTAAAATACATAAAAGGATATACTTCAAAGCTTAATTTACTAAAACCTAAAAGTTTATATGGTCGAATTGTA
>JAPKAX010000053.1 GCA_028825025.1 Rhodospirillales bacterium
ACAGTAAAGATACGTTTAAACAGGGGAACGAGTGCGTTTATGAAAACCCATTCATTATATTCCAACGGCGATCATCAGTGGATAATCTTAGGGCGCGACCCAGAACGTAATCACCTTATGGCTGACACTAATCAAGTTGTCCTAATTAACAATGGAGCCGCAACATTAATTGATCCTGGCGGTATCGAAGTATTCCCGGCCTTTTTATCTGCTCTAAATGACTTAATTTCCATAGATAAAGTTGAGCACATTATTCTCACGTCACCGGATCCAGATGCCATTTCATCGATTCCTTTATGGCGCCAGGTCTGCAAAGATGATTTATACGTTTCTGCTCCCTCTCTTTGGAAAGATTTAGTCCTTCATTTGGATGGTGAATGCAAAATCCAAGGCATCAATGATGACGGGACCACTATTTCTCTATCAAACGGCAAAACACTAGAACTTATTCCCGCACATCATCTTCATGCTCCCGCAAGCTTTAGCTTATACGATAAGGCTGCTAAAGTATTATACACAAGTTCAATTGGATCTGCATTACATACTGCCAATTCAACTGGTGAATTTGAGGTTGATGATTTTCAATCACACATAAGTTTTCTAGAGGAATACCACACTCGATGGTTCGCTTCCTCATCAGCACGCAATGATTGGCTTGCATCTATTCGTAACCTTGAAATTGACTATATGGTTCCACACCGTGGACCTGCATTTAATAAAACCTACGTCGAAAAATTTTTAACTTGGTTCTCTCAAGTTCAGATTGGTACTGATTTAAATGCTGATACTACATCCGAAAATACTCCTGTCCATTTAGAAGATACAAATAATAAAGAACCTGAAAATTCAACAAATTCAGAAATTCAGTTCTCTGATGATAAATTCGCTGACTTGCTAGGCACTCCTTCAGGGCCTCCTCGTGGTAAACCAGAACCCGGATCGAAATACCGCCTTGTCACCCGAAGCGATTTTAATGGCCTTGTCTGTGCCGTTATTCTAGAGCAGCTTGACATGATTGATGACATTATATTTGTCCATCCTAATGACGTGCAAGAAGGCCGGATCGAAATTTCAAACAACGACATTTGCACCAACCTGCCGTATGTCCCTGGCTGTTATCTAGGCTTTGACCATCATGAAAGTGAACTCGTTCGCTTAGGACAAAAACTCGAAAATTATATTATCATTCCAGAAGCGCCATCCTCGGCCCGAGTTTTATATGACTATTATGGCGGCCATGAAGGCCTACCTAAAGTGTCACCCGAATTAATGGATGCAGTTGACCAAGGTCATTCCGCACAATATTCAATGGATGAGGTTTTGAGCCCACAACGCTGGGCCTTAATTAACTTCATTATGGATACTCGTACAGGCCTCGGTCGATTTCGCGGCTTTAGAATTCCTAACTATGAACTCATGATGAACTTGATCGAGTACTGCCAATTCCATTCGATCGAAGAAATTTTAGAAATTGAAGACGTTAAAGAGCGCGTCATTTTTTATAAAGAGCAGACAGGACTGTTTAAAGAACAGGTCGAGCGATGCTCAACAATACATGGCAACCTAGTTGTCCTTGATTTGCGCGAAGAAAAAACCATTTACGTTGGCAACAGGTTCATGATTTATGCACTACTTCCCCAATGCAATATATCGATGCATGTCATGTGGGGACACGATAAACAGAATGTCGTTTTTACCTGTGGTAAATCGATTTTCAATCGTTCTTCGAAAACAGGTATCGGTGATTTGATGCTTAAGTACGGGGGCGGCGGGCACCATGCTGCCGGCACCTGCCGAATAGATTCATTGTTGTCCGATACAGTCTGCACAGCATTGGTTCAACAAATAATGGAAGACGGTTAAACCAACTTTCTAAACACAAAACGCTTAATGTACTTTTAGATTCAATCAAACAATACCTAAATCCGGGCTTTAACCAGCGCAAGAACTTCAAGTCTGTTTTACTAGTAAAAGCGATCAACGCGGGACCTTCAGGGCCCATCTGCTCTCTCATTGTTCAATCTCCTTCGCCTTAAGCACGACCTCAATTCAGCCCATCGCCTCATCCCAAAGACGAAACGGCTGCTCGTATTCGTGGCATCTTGGGTCTGGCGGACGCTCAAAATTTACATAAGCATTCAAAACGGCTAGATACCGTTGAGTAAATTTCTAAAGGATTTCCTTGCTGATTTAATAAACGCGCCCCATCAGCCCATCCCTTTTGGCATCTAACATACCAAAATCAAACTTTAGCTGATTCGAATAAAATTAAATTACCGCCTATTGGCACTGGTATAGGCCCTTTTCATACACACATCATAACTTCCTCCCTATAGATACTCTACTTATGTTCTAGTAGCTGCTTAAACTCCTAATGTGTTAATTATATTAAATCTATTTTTATAATGACTAATATTAATTTTTATAAGATAATGTTCCTATGTTAAAACATGAAGACGTATGGCGAGCAATTGATCACATCGCATCAGAATATGGGTTTTCCACTTCAGGCTTAGCCAAGCGGTCAGGCCTAGACCCAACCACATTCAATAAAAGCAAACGCGTTACAACCGAAGGCAAACTGCGTTGGCCAAGCACTGAAAGCGTTGCTAAAGTTTTGGCAGCCACTGGTGCTACGTTTAATGAATATGTTTCATATATTGGAGATAGCGGTGGAGCAGGCGTTTATCGCAATATTCCATTAATTGGTTTTGCCCAAGCAGGTTCCAAAGGGTTTTTTGACGATGGCGGATACCCCACAGGTGGTAGCTGGGACGAGATTCCATTTCCCGGCTTCGCAGACCCACAAGCTTACGCCCTAGAAATCAGCGGTGATAGTATGGTGCCGGTCTTTAGGGACGGTGATACGGTTATTGTATCGCCAGCCGCCAGCATTCGCCGCGGTGATCGTGTTGTCGTTAAAACCTCATGTGGTGAAGTGATGGCAAAAATATTGCTCCGTCAATCAACCAAACGCATTGAGCTTATATCCATAAATCAAGCCCATGAAGACCGCTCTCTAGAAATTGAAAACGTTAGCTGGATGTCGCGCATCATTTGGGCAAGCCAGTAAAAATTGGCCCATTTAGCTTTTATGGATATTTAAATAAGTACCAGCCATGATGATTAGTGCCCCAGCGATCACGTAGGGGTCAACGGGTTCATTGTAAACGAACACGCCGAACCCTGCGGCTAAAGGTAAGCGCAAAAAATCCATTGGTGCGACAACCGACGCATCGGCCAATCGAAAGGCCGATGTTAGGCAATAGTGCGCCGATAAAGCTGACAACCCAACAAGCACTATCAATGGCCATTCGCTCAAAAGCGGCCAGTACCAATCTCTCAATGATGGAATCAAGCCCAACGGCAATTGCACAACAGTCATATAAAAAAGAATGGCAAGAGTACTATCTGTACTGGATAATTTTTTAGTTAGCACGTGGGCCATGGCATAACATATGGCAGCTCCAACAACAGCCATAGCCCCAATGTCAACAATTTCAGCACCGGGGCGAAGGATAACGAGAACGCCCGTGAAACCAATGGCTACGATGAGCATGCGCATTCGGGTCAAGCGTTCAGCCAAAATAGGTGCAGCAAAAATCATGGTCCATATAGGGACCGTATATTCGATGGCAAAAACTTCCGCCAGCGGAATTAAAGAGATCCCAACAAACCAACCGAATTGCCCACCATAGTGAATAATGTTTCGGAGTATTTGCAGCCCCAGTTGTTTGCTTCGTATTTGCACCCAGCCTGAGCGAAAAAGCAAAATACTAATCACAATTAACCCAACGACACTTCTAAAAAACAGCAATTGGAACGTCGACATATTATCCGACAGCTCCCGAACACTAACCGCCATTGCCGTAAAGGAGATCAACGTGCCAATCATCCACAAAGAGGCACGGAATACATTCTTTCGAGTTTGTGGGTCGGTCATAGGCTATCCAAAAGATCTTTTAAGGTTGCGTGCGTATCGTTTCTTCGCGACTTCCACAAGCCCCGATCTTGTGCTTCAATTAACCGCTCAATCATTTCCTTACATGCTGCTGGATTATGATCCTTCAAAAACTGCAATACCCGCTCGTCATTTAAATACGCATCAAACACCGCATCAAAATGGTGGTCTTTTACACAGCGGGCTGTTGCCTGAAACGCGAACATGTAATCAACCGTTGCGGCCAACTCGAACGCGCCTTTATACCCATGACGCATAACCCCTTCGATCCATTTAGGATTAACCACACGGGCCCGAACAACGCGCCCAATCTCGTCTTCAAGGGTTCTAATTTTTGGCGTTTCGGGCCTTGAAAGATCATTATGATAGACCCGGGGCTGCCCCCCAGAAAGCGAACGGATTGCAGCTGTCATGCCGCCTTCAAATTGATAATAGTCATCGGAATCTAATAGGTCATGTTCCCGATTATCTTGATTATGAACAACCACTTCAACTCGCTTCAAACGCGCTTCAAACAATCCATGTTCCGCTTTGCCTCGGTTGCCAGACCCATACGCATATCCGCCCCATGCCACATAAGCTTTGGCTAAATCACCTTCTGTTTGCCAACCTTTTTCATCAATTAAGGCTTGCAAGCCAGCCCCATAGGCACCGGGTTTTGATCCGAATATCCGAAACCCAGCTCGCGTTTTGGCTTCCGCTTCATCCATGCCGCCTTCGACCAAAGTCGCCGTTTCTGCTTGAACACGCGCAGCTAAAGGATTTGTTTGTTCCGGCTCATCCAACTCAGATACTGCGTGGACGGCGGAATCGAACAAATCGATCAACCCCGGAAAGGCATCGCGAAAAAACCCCGATATCCGCAAAGTTACATCAACACGCGGACGCCCAAGCACGGCAGATGGCAAAACCTCAAACCCAGTTACCCGCCGGGAAGCTGCGTCCCATGTCGGCTTAACCCCCATTAAGGCTAGCGCTTGTGCGATGTCATCCCCGCCAGTCCGCATGTTAGATGTTCCCCATGCGCTAATCGCCATGGTCTTTGGCCACTCACCGGCGTCTTGCATATGGTGCTCAATCATAAGAGTTGCAGATTTCCAACCCAGCGTCCAAGCGGCGGGCGTTGGAACGGTGCGCGTATCAACTGAATAAAAATTACGTCCCGTTGGCAATACGTCCGGCCGTCCTCGTGTTGGCGCACCTGATGGACCAGGGGCAACGAAACAACCACTTAACCCAGTTAATAATCCGCGTAATTCCGACGGCCCCGACTGTTCGACGGAAGGGCGAATTATAGCGGCTAAATTATTCAACACGGCTTTTGTTTTGCTGTGTAATTCCGCAGGCGATGTTTCACCCGACACATAAGCCGATGCCATCAACTCCAAACGTTCAATCGTATCACCTAAACTGCGCCAAGGATCACCTGTTAATTTAGAAAGATCTTCAGGGCGTGGCCCTTTGTAAGGGCCCGCCATTTCACAATCTAATGGATCGAAGCCCAATTCAAAGTCATCCGCCATAGCACGTAACAATGAATGGTCACCCATATCATTAACGCCGCGCGGCACACGAACAAGGGCAACCAATAAATCATATAGAAGATTTTCTGTTGGCGATTGCCCAAAGACGTGTAACCCATCACGAATTTGCATTTCTTTTAATTCGCACAAATAATTATCTAATTTCGCCAGCGCTTGTTCTTCATCATCGTCACCTTCAATGCCGCAATCAGTATCAAGACCGGTTGCTTGGCATAAGGTTAGGATATCTTTTTTAAGAACTTTTAAGCGTCGCGGATCAACCCCAGCCGCTTCATAATATTCATCAATCAATTGTTCTAAATTACGCAACGGCCCATAGCTCTCGGCACGTGTCAAAGGGGGCGTCAAGTGATCGATGATAACCGCTTGCGTACGTCGTTTGGCTTGCGTGCCTTCCCCCGGGTCATTAACGATGAATGGATATAAATGAACCATCGGCCCAAACACAGCTTCTGAAAAACATGTTTCAGACATCGCCAACGCTTTCCCCGGCAACCATTCCAAGTTCCCATGTTTGCCCATGTGAACAATTGCTTGAACGCCAATATCTTTACGTAACCACGCATAAAAAGCGAAGTAGCTGTGGGGAGGAACAAGAGCCGGATCGTGATAACTTTCTACCGGATTAATGTTGTAACCACGTGCGGGCTGCAACCCAATTGTGATATTACCCATGTGATAAGCAGGGATCGCAAACCGTCCGCGATCGACGCTGGCCGATTGATAAAAAGGGTCAGATTCAGGCGTGCCCCAACGTTCATTCACCAGAGCTTGAATGGTTTCAGGAAGTTGGCTGAAAAAAATTTGGTAATCCGCCAAGCTTAAACTCTCAACAACTTCACGCGAAGCCAATGCTTTAAAATCATTGGTCGGACCTGCTTGCATACGCTCAATCAGATCATCGCTTTCGTCGGGCAAATCACCAACCCTGTAGCCCGCACTTTTAAGCGCATTTAAAACAGTCAATGTTGCGGCGGGCGTGTCTAACCCAACGCCATTCCCCATGCGACCATCTTTATTAGGATAGTTCGCCATCACCAAGGCAACGCGCCTATCTTTCTCAGGTGTGTGACGCAAACGTGCCCAATTGGCTGCCAATTCACTAACAAAAGCAACGCGATCTTCAACTGGTTCATATCGCACAATATCGGTTTCAGTTAATTCATCGCGCCTGGCAGAGCCTTTGAAGGATACGGCACGGCTCAAAACCCGACCATCAACTTCCGGCAAAGCAACATTCATCGAAATATCACGTGCCGATAAACCACTTAAACCATCACGCCACGATTGTTCATTCCCACCTGAAAAAACGATCTGCAAAACCACCGGAGCGCCCTCCCCGCGGCCCGCATCAAACGGTGTTTGAGTGCGTGCAGCACCGGGGGCGCCAACCGAAAACCCGGTTCCATTTAAAATCACATCAGGTGGAGCCGCTTGGAATATCTGATTCATTATGCATGCAGCTTCTTGATCTTTTAGGCTTTGGGTAAAAATTGGAAGAGGGTTTAACCCAGCGTCATCAAGACCCGCAACGATGGCATCAATAACTTTTGTATTTCCGGCTTGAACAAGTGCCCTGTAAAAAACAACGGCAGCGATTGGCCGATCAGGTTTCCACTGTTTTTGTAAATCAGCCACAGTATCAATAGCGGAGTTTGGCCAATAGATTCCCGCCTTAACCAAGGGTGTTGGTTCTTGCCAGTCGGTATTAACATCAAGCAAGCTTGCCGTGTATTTTAAAAATTCAGAAGCATTTATTGGTCCGCCATGAACTAAATATTGCCACAAACGATTTTGCATATCAGGGCTAACACTAGTTAGTTCATCTAGCTCTGTATCGGGTTGATCATCGCCTGGTAAAAAAGCAATGGAGATTTTATTTTTTTGGCATATAGCCAAAATTTCATCCGCGCCGTAACTCCAATACCCGCGCCCCCCCAGCAATCGAACAACAACAAGTTTTGCACTTTTGATGACTTGATCGACATATAAATCAACCGACATGTTGTGAGCCAAGTGCATTATATTAGCTAGGCGCAAGGTTGGTAAATCCGCACCGCCTTTATTCAATTTAGATTGCGCATCGGCCAACGCTGTTAGCTCCGTATCGGCAGCAGATAAAAAAACAATGTCACCGGGCGTTTGACCTAAATCGACAGCTTCAGAGCCATCATTAATCCCACCCGGCTGCGCCGCCAAAAGATGCATATTAGTCCGCCAACGCGGAACGAATAGCCGCCACGTCCATACCCGTCTCGCCGATGATCACAAGCTCTGACCGCCGCGCTTCATCGTCGCGCCACGGCCGGTCAAAATAGCGTTGTAAGCGTGGCCCGACACCCTGAATCACATGGCGCATATCTTTACCGGGCACGTTCAAAAACCCTTTGATTCGTAAAATATCATGGGCAGCAGTTAAGGTTTTTAAAGTAGTTTCCAATTCATTAGGATTGCTCACATCACCTAAATCGACAACAAAACTATCGAAGTCATCATGGTCATGGCCGTCTTCACCATCATGATGTGATTTCCGTTGTTCAATGACATCTTCAACCGCAGCGCCAATGCCAAGTAAAATTTTTATATCGATGTTGCCATGATTAATTGCAATAATTTTTGCTGCAGGATCAATTTCTTTTTCGACAATTAAGCGCACACCGGCCATAGCCGCGTCATCTAGCATGTCGCTTTTATTGAGCAATACCAAATCAGCCGATGACAACTGATCTTCAAACACTTCTTCTAAAGGCGATTCATGATCTAGCATCTCATCCGCTAGGCGGGCGTCTTGAACTGCGTCTGGATCATCAGCAAAACGGCCCGCATCAACCGCCGGCGCATCAACAACCGTAACTACACCATCAACCGTTACCCGCGATTTAATTTCAGGCCAACTGAACGCTTGTACCAATGGTTTTGGTAACGCCAAACCAGAAGTCTCGATCACAATGTGTTCAGGTGGATTTTCTCGATCCAACAACGCTTCCATCGTTGGTAAAAAATCATCAGCAACCGTACAACAAATACAGCCGTTTGCCAGTTCCATAATATTATCGTCCTCGCAGCCCTCAATTCCGCACCCCGCCAACATTGCACGATCAATACCTAAATCACCAAATTCATTAATAATTAAGGCAATGCGCTTACCGCCGGCATTTTCCAACATGTGTCGGATCAATGTGGTTTTTCCAGCACCCAAAAACCCGGTGATAACTGTAGCAGGAATCTTCATTCTTTTTCGTCCTTTAAAGTATTTGGGATACCAGCGGTCACCCATACAACGCGATCCGAAGCCTCAGCAATAACCTGATTCATTCGACCTGCGCAATCAACAAATTTTCGTGCCAAAGCATTGTCAGGAATAACGCCTTGCCCTACTTCGTTAGATACCAGGACCACCGGTCCTTGGGATTTTTGCAAAACAGAAACGAGGCGCTCTGTCTCTATAGAAATATCACGCTCTGCCATCATCAAATTCGACAGCCAAAGTGTTAGGCAGTCCACCAATATAGGACGTTCCGTTTTAGATTCCCGATCAATTATATTGGCAATGTCGAAGGGTTCTTCAAGTGTCGACCACATTTTGCCACGTCGTTTTTTGTGTGTATTTATGCGGTCATTCATTTCATCATCAAAAGCTTGAGCTGTGGCCAAATAAAGCCCACATCCCTCTGCTTCAACCAACTGCTCAGCGTACCCGCTTTTACCAGAACGTTGACCGCCTAATATTAAAGTAATTTTTGCCGTGTTCATTTTATTTAGCCGGCTGATTAATCGTAACGGCACGCCATGATCGGCCCTTACCTTTCAACAACCCACCCTCAATATGTTCAAGGCGGGTTAATGATAACGTGCTGACCGTGAACGACATTCCCGTTTCAGGCGTTAGATCTAAAGCGTGTGAAATCGCAGCCCGGATGGTACCACCATGTGTTACCGCAACAATGTCTTTGCCCTCATGTTGTTCTGTATATTGGTCTATGATCGCACCAACCCGACTAATTTGATCGGCAAAGCTTTCACCACCAGGCGGGCGATTCCGGGCGGGACTATCCCAAAAATCGTCATACGTCGCCTCATCACGGGCCCGCATATCGTCCCACGATGTGCCCTGCCAATCACCAAAATTTTGTTCGCCCAATTGTCGTTCTTGAATGGGGGTTGGGAAATTTAAACCCGCATCACCAATAGCCTTTGCGGTCCGATGTGTGCGCGACAAATGGCTGGTTAACCAAACGGCATCCGATGGCAAAAATGCAGCGAGCCCTTCAAATGACACCCGATCCGATGTATCGCAATCGACATCGTTCGAGCCATACATGATCCCTTCAACGCCAACGACGGGCGCATGACGGACCCACCACCATCTTGTTGTTGTGCTCATAAAGCGAAGGCTCCTGCCGTCATTAAAATTACAATTTCGGATACTTGTTGAGTTGCACCCAACACATCACCCGTATACCCACCAATTTGGCGATTTACGATAAATGCCACAATAAGGACAGAAATCAAGGCGCATGTTATGGCAACAATACCAACAATGCCCCCTAAAAAGGGCCAAGCTATAACGCACCCTAAGCAAAGTGCAATGAGTGCATTTGCACCCGTTGGTCGCCCAGCGGTTGCCCCCAGCCCATCGGACCGCGCCCGGGGCATTAAATGCATCATTCCCGGCAATAAACTGCGCGACAACACAGCCGCCCCAACAATCGTTGCTGCCGCCATACCGGGCACCAATAAACCAGCCAAAAGCGATGCCCGCAAACCAACGCTAAAAATCAGCGCCAGCACCCCATAGGCCCCAATAAAACTATCGCGCATGATCCTCAATTTGTCTTCGCGTAAATATCCACCGCCAAAACCATCAACCACATCGGCCAAACCATCTTCATGCAAAGCACCGGTGACCAAAGCCCCAGCAATAATCGCTAAAAAAGCACAGGCAAGGGGATGTAAATTCAGCTCAGCAGCAAGCATCAATACGCCTCCCGATATCGCGCCCACAACCAACCCGATAAAGGGAAAACCACGGACGGCGTGAGCTAAATCACGAGTTTGTAAATCCCCTTTTGGGCGGAACGGAAGGCGGGTTAAAAACAAGCCAGCCGTCTGTAAATCACGGACCGCATTGCTCAGCCAGCTTAAGTCCTTCGTTTGTAAATCTGATGGGTTTACCATCCACTTCGTCCCAATCCAAATTTTGCGTGCAACAATCTATGTTTCGGTTATAGGTGAGCTTATCCTTAAAGAAAACCAACCCGGTGCAATTCACATGACCATCACATCATTTAATGATTTAAGAACTCAATTAGCTACCCTTCAGGGCCCCGATGAGAAAGCGCTAAATCAGGCAAAACAACGGGAACCACAACTAACCAAACCACCGGGATCTTTGGGCCGAATGGAAGAATTATCAGCGTGGGTTTCTGCATGGCAAGGCAGCTACCCGCCCCGCATGAATACCCCCAGAGCACGTGTTTTTGCCGGAAATCATGGTGTTGTTGCAAAAGGCGTTTCTGCATACCCAGCCAAAGTTACCCAACAAATGGTTTTCGGATTTCAAGCGGGTAGTGCCGCAATCAATCAGATTTGCAAAACCTTTGGTATTGAATTGCAAGTCATAAGCCTTGATTTAGACACCCCTACACAAGATTTTACGGAGCGCCCCGCATTGAGTGAGATCGATTTTGTGGCTGCTTATAATGCCGGCGCAAATGCAGTTCCTGAACAGACAGACATAATTTGTTTGGGTGAAATGGGGATCGGAAATACAACATCTGCAGCCGCTATTTCCCTTGCCCTTTTTGGTGGAAATGCGAATGATTGGACCGGGGCTGGAACGGGCATCACCGGAGCAGCTTTAGATATTAAAACGTCTGTTGTTGCAAAAGGTGTCCAGCTACATAAAAGCAACACAACGGATGCTCTTGATCTTTTATGCTGTTTAGGCGGGCGAGAATTGGTCGCCATTGCAGGGGCTATTATACAAGCCCGACAAAACAACATTCCTGTCATGATTGATGGGTTTATAGCAACCGCCGCCGCCGCATGCCTAGAAGACGCTCAGCCGGGAGCTCTTGATCATTGCCAAATCGCCCATGCATCAGCTGAAAAGGGCCACAAAAAACTGCTTCAATCGATTAACAAAGAAGCGCTTTTAGATTTGGGGATGCGTTTAGGTGAAGCATCAGGTGCAGCATTAGCCGTTTGCATTGTGAAAGCTGCCGTCAATTGCCATAATGGAATGTCGACTTTTGCAGAAGCAGGCGTTACCGATAAAGAGGGTTAGGATATTATTTCCGATAGCTTTTTTTAACTTTATTAACAACACCTTCAGCCCGCATCTCAACTATCGTGCTTTGTTAATGCTTTAGAACTTCATAATCCGTTTCTTCACTAAACGCGTTTCCCATTTGCCCTTTTTAAACGTATAAACGCTTTCATAATCATCCACGTTGCTACCGAGCCGCTAAACCGCATGACCAAAAACTTCCGTCGCATGTGCAACCGCATCAACCCGGCCACCGGACAAAAGTCGCGTTAGTGTTTAACGAGCTTAGTTTTGATCACAAAACTGTCGCTTATCGCAAACTTTCGAACCAGTTGATCGCCAATGTCTTCGCGCATAACGCCAACCATCAAGCGTAGTAAAGCAGATACAAATTTTACAACTATTTTATTCTTTTTAAGCGCTATGATCGATACGCTTGATTGTACCAACGGGCCAATAATTTTCATGAACTTCAGGCGTTCTGGTGTATAAGTCATTGAAAATAATGCCGCTCCCAGATTTCTCAAAACACGCACGTAGCTATTTGCCTATGGTGTTATTTTGACTCGCGCTGGTGGAACATTGACATTCATACGCTTAAATGCGGCCATTAAAATATCAACAGCAATGGCCAATGGGGCACCATCTTCACCAACATAATTATAAGGCGGGTATTTTTACGTATACCAGTCCATCGCCTCGAATTGGCGCACGGCTTCTGATGGAGATACCGCTTGTGCTCCAGAACTGCTTATTCCTGCAAACAAGCCCCGCACCTTATCAATCATAACGTCAACATTATGACAAACCAAAACCAAATCTATATAACTCGTGGAAAACAACGTCACATCGTTATTTTTCATTAAAATTTCAAAGGATCTGCTTGCGATTGTAACAAAATGTCCGTGGCAGTTGGATTATAGCAACTGCAACAAATAGATTTGAATTGCAAAATTACCAAATAAATTATTTTCAACCCGCTTCAAATGATCAAGCAGCTAATCCTCAGTGTTTGATGCAGCAGATGACATTCCTGCCGTTGCAGTTCCCCACTCAGTTATTGCTTATCCAAACGCTTTATTTCTGCATTGAACCGCCCAACAGGGCGTCCAAACGCTCCGGTTAAATCTTTCTATACACTAAACTTAAACGATTAATATCAGATTATCATGTGGCATTCTTTAATCGTAATTATTATTTTATCAGCAATGCAAAATGACCCTAAAGATAAGGGGAACCCGTTGGCAAATAATCTTTAGGCACCAATAATATCAATTCACCCAACAACAAAAACGACAGTGTTTTACCATGTCCATCGACGTTTAAGCTGGCATTTACGCCACCTTCCAAAGCGTCATCGATAACAAAATTAAAGGCGTTTAAGTTGGGTAGCTCGTATCGAGTAACACCTGAAGCCCCCCGGTGCCTAAAAATATTAAGCACTTTTTCTTCCGTCACTTGTTCTGCCAACAAACCAAAGGCATCTGGATTAAAAGCGATTATGCTCACATTGGCCCGATTGCCTTTATCGCCCGCCCGGCCATGGGCAATGGCATGTAGCGGCACTTCAATTATACTCATGAGCTTATCTCTTGGACATAAACATTTGGCATAACTTTTTCAGGTGCAATCAACACCGATGCAGTGCTGACTTGGTGGCTGACATATTGCCGAACTCCGCCACCGGCTGCTGGGCCGGAACAATACAAGCTTTGAACTTCATCAGAAATCCGTTGTGCGGTTTTGTGATCAACGCTCCTGATCGCGGCCCGGACCCGGTATTCCCCATTTTGTGGAAAATTCTTACGCATTCGTTTCGCCGACATGTCGTTGTCATGAACAGCGCCCGTGCCAATAATATCAACCCTCAACGGTTCCTGAATACCTAATATTTGGCTTCGGCGCTTGACCACGCTTGCAGCCAATTCGGCCCGTGCAAGTGCATTTGGTCCGGCATAGGTTATTTCTCCCTCGCCTAACCAGCCCCCATCAACGCTGACCGTCACCTTCAAAGTTGCCGGTGGTGGTTTGCCTTTTGCACCGGTCAACCGAACCCGGTTAGGGCCGTCGTCTTCCAATTCAACGTTCATCACATCCAATGTGACATCTGGGGTTAAATAGTTACCTGGATCATGCATTTCATACAAAATTTGCTCAGTTACCGTGGCTTTCGATACCAGTCCGCCGGTGTTATCGGCTTTCGTAATAACGATGTCTCCATTGGCTTCAATTTCAGCGATTGGAAAGCCAACTTCGGCTAAATTAGGGACATCTTTAAACCCCGGATCAGCAAAATAAGCGCCCGTCACTTGGCCGCCGCATTCTAACAAATGCCCCGCAATCGTGCCTTGTGCCAAACGATCCCAATCATCTTCAGCCCAACCATGAACATGAATTAAGGGCCCCAGCGTTAAGGCTGCATCTGTGGAGCGCCCGACCAATACAACATCCACATCCAACGCAAGCGCCTCAGCAATCGGACGTGCCCCCAAATAGACATTTGCCGCAATAATATCGCGATCACCAACAGAAATGCCCTCCATTGTTGGTAACTCTCGAACTGTATCAGCGCTGTAAACGCCCAATAAATCATCGCCCAATACAACCCCCACACGTAAATTTTTAATGCCCAATTCATTGGCAATCGCATGCACGCGTTTAGCCGCACTGACCGGGTTGGCAGCCCCTAAATTTGAGACAATGCGGATCTTGTTTTCTTTGGCGTTCTTTAAAATAGGTTCGATATAATAATCTAAATATGGCGAATACCCAGCTTCTGGATCAGCCATACGAAGCCGCTGGGCAATCGCCAATGTGCGTTCTGCTAAGACTTCAAAGATCAAAAACCGCTCACCATCCCGCGTAGCTAGAGTATCAACAACAGGCCCGGCCGCATCAAATCGATCCCCCGAAAACCCAGCACCACAACCAATAAAAACTTTTGACATATAATTTCCTTTTCATTGCCCACTATTAACAGGCGCAGTCCCCTAAAATTTAAGTCATCGTTGGTTACAAATCAAAGTTTGTTATGATATATTTGATTTATACTTTTTAAGAATGCCCCATGGCAATGCAAAATATCGAACCGCTTATCTTATGATTTAGTTGAATGGATTGATAAAAACCCCACAGCTATGGGGATGTCATGGAGGCTTTGAAAACATCATGCCCGCGCTTGACGGTCTGGGAAGATGCCATCGATGCTGGACATGTAAACCGCAAGCAAGGTGCGTCCAACGGCCAACGCATTTTCGTGACGCCTGCAAGTCAACGGTCACTCAGCAACCACCGGCCAGAAAGCGTCCAACTCTGTCATAAAAATTACAATTTTAGACGACTATTTTGATACGCTACACACCCTAGATTGCTTTCATACAATTCAAGATCAAAACGTCACCATTTGGAACGATCACTGCCAAGATTTAGATGCTTTAGCCACGCGCATTGGCGATGCGAAAGTGCTTATCTTAATACGCGAGCGAACCAAAACCAGCGCCTCCTTATTAAAAAATTACCAAACCTAAAACTCATCAGCCAGCGCAGCGTTTACCCTCACATTGATGTCGATGCCTGTACCCGCTTAGGTGTCCTGTTATCATCCAGCCAACATACCAGAATGCCGTCTTTAACTACTGCAGGGCTCACATGGCGTTTAACTTTGGCTACATATTGTAGAATCCCCCCAACAAGTCGCCTCTTTAAAAGCCAGAAACTGGCAATCGGGCGTCGGGCGAACCTTGCGCTGGAAAACGATTGGCATTTATAGCTATGGCAGGATTGGCCGTGCCGTTGCCGGTTATGCCAACGCATTTGGTATGGGCGTCCTAATTTGGGCCAGCGAAGACTCTCCAGCACACGCCAGAACGATGACGGGTTTCGAGTTGCTCCCAGCAAGCAGAAACGTACGAAATCCTATCGCTACATATGCGCCTGAACAAGCCAACGCGGGGGATTGTCAGCGCAGACAATTTAGCCCGCATGAAACCAGATTTGTTATTGCTAAATACCAGCCGTGTTCCTCTGATCGAAGAGGGAGCATTGGTAAATGCCTCAAAAGCAGGACGCTCCGGCATGGCAGCTGTAGATTTTTATGAAATG
>JAPKAX010000299.1 GCA_028825025.1 Rhodospirillales bacterium
GGATTGAGTTCTACAACTCAGAACGACCTCACACCGCCCTTGATAAGCAAACACCGGACATCGCATACTTAGGCAACGCGGAGACACGAAAAGCGGCATGAACACACAAAAGATGCATCTTAGCTAAGCCGCAAACCTGTCCTGAAAAGTAGGACCACTTCACATACCTATCACTGCGCCTGTAGGCTAAGTCCGTCTGGGGTAAGGGGAACTCCGCCAATTAATTGATTTGTTCTACAAAGTCGGGCCATGGCCCTGTTAGCATTTTAATATATTAATTCGATGAGACCTAGTATGAGGGCTTATTAGTTGGCAAGGTATTTTATAGTCAGAGAAAAAGGTTATACGATGTTGGGCTTGTCAGTATTGATTATTGGATGTGGTTCAATCGGCTTGGAGGTCATTAATAGGCTACATCATGACCCTGTCTTTAAAAACACTCAGATATTGGTGAGGCAAAATAAATTTGAAAAGACACGTGCAGACGTTGGAAAAAAAGGTTGCGTAGTCTCTAATTTAGACGACTTAGATCCTTTTCCTGATATTGTTGTAGAATGTGCAGGGCACGCTGCAATAGCGGATTTTGGACCATATTTTCTCTCTAGAGGTTGCAATTTTGCTATAGTTTCCACCGGAGCACTCTCAAACTTTGATGTTCTCACAAAGCTTAAGGAAGCATGCCTGATTGGAAGTTCTCAGTTAATCATTGTGCCAGGCGCAGTTGGTGGTATTGATGCGCTAGCCGCTGCTGGACATGATCATATTGAAGAAGTTGTATATACTTCTAATAAACCCCCATTAAGTTGGATGGGAACACCCGCAGAGAGCAAATATGATCTCCTTAACATTAAAGAAACAACTATACTGTATCAAGGCAGAGCTCGAGAAGCGGCTAGCCTGTTCCCCAAGAATGCGAATGTCGTAGCCACAATTGCAATGGCTGGAATTGGATTTGATAGAACTCAAGTAACCTTGAGAGCGGACCCTAAAGCAACTGGTAACACCCATCACTTATTAGCGCGTGGAAATTTTGGTGAGTTGAATATGACCACGCTTGGGCGATCATTATCTAACAACCCTAAAACATCAGCTATCACCGCGTTTAGTATAATCAGAACTCTCAAAAACCTAACAGGAAACTTTTGTGTATAATGAAAAAAGTCCAATTGAACTTTCCAAGAAATTTGGGGCTTATGCCTAAAGTGGCTGGATCTGTCCTCTGCATAAATAGAGGAAATTCCAGTACAAAAGCACTCGCAAAAATTAGTATTGGGCAATAATGTTTGCTACAGCTTCAGCCGCTTCTTCGACGTCTTTCCGGTCCACGTCTAGATGCGTGACAACGCGCATTCGAAACGCGCTTTCAATACCAATTCGAATCCCTTTTTTTAGAAGCTGATCAGAAATATCTTTTGCGGATAGTCCGGTCTCTTTCACTTCAAAAAAGACGAGGTTAGTTTCGATCTTGATCGGGTCAAGAACAACACTAGGAACTTCCGCAATCCGCTCAGCGAAAAGACGGGCGTTGACGTGATCTTCAGCCAATCGGTCAACGTGGTGATCGAGGGCGTACAGTCCGGCTGCGGCGAAGATTCCGGCCTGGCGCATGGCGCCACCAAACCGATGTTTCCATGTCCAAGCCTGCTCTATGAAATCGGTGGAGCCCGCGAGTACGCCTCCAAAAGGACATCCAAGCCCTTTCGTAAGGTCGAGCCAGACACTGTCAAAAGGCGTTGCAAAATCCCGCGCTGAAACACCCGAGGCGACGACGGCGTTCATCAATCGGGCGCCATCCATGTGCAGGGCCAGGTCATTGGCTTTGGCGGCCTCGGTGACAGAGAGGATAGCTCTGAGGGGCCAGACAGAACCGCCGCCACGATTGTTAGTCTGCTCGACTTCAACAAGACGCGAGCGGGGAGACTTGGGGTTGCGCGGTCGTACTGCCGCCGACACGTCTTCGCCGGAGAAGACGCCGCGGCAGCACGAAATCTCACGAATAACCGACCTCGCGAAAACGGCCGCTCCGGCTGCTTCGGATCCAATGATGTGGGAGGCCGCGGCAGTGATGATCTCATCTCCCGGCTGGCAATGGGTGGCCATGGCAATTTGGTTACACATGGTACCCGACGGCAAGAATATTGCCGAATCCTGGCCCATCAACGCGGCGGAACGTTCGCACAGTTGATTGACGCTAGGATCCTCACCACGTTGCTCATCACCCACCTCAGCCTCAGCCATAGCACGGCGCATGGGTAGAGTCGGGCGTGTCGAGGTGTCACTGATCAGATCGATGCGAACGGCTGTTTGTACTGGCATGGCAGCGCAGATCACGTTGTCTCAAGCGCGTCAAGAAAGCGAGTCAGATCATCTTCCGAGTTATAAAAATGAACGGCGGACCGCAAGTGTCCGTCTTTCTCGCTGACAACGATATTCTTGGCTCTGAGTTGTGCCTGCTTTTTGCCGGCATCACCGCCGACATCAAAACTCACGATACCGGCCCGTTCCATCCACGGACGCGAGGTTCGGATTTTAAATTGGCGACGTTTAGCCTCTTCCATGAGTGCTGTGGTCAGAAATTGGACGCGAGCCTCAATATTGACGAGGCCAATCTCAGCGATAAATTCCGCTGACCGTTTCTGAATCCAGCAGCCTAAAAAATTGGGATTGCCATACTCAAACCGGCGGCCACTGTGGGCCAGTTCCGGCAAGGCCTGCATGCGATCATTCGACGTGAAGCTGTATTTGGCAGCGTAGGGCGGTGTTAGCATCTCGATCATCTCATCGGTTGCATACATGAAGCCGGCCCCGGCCAAGCTGAACTGCGCCTTGTGGCCGCCAGTGACGAAGACATCAGCGCCCAACTCGGCAATTGGTGTGGCCAGAACACCGACGGCCTGAATTCCGTCAATCACCAACTTGATGTCACGATTGTGACAAAATTCAGCTATCTTCGGAATATCGGCCCGGTAACCATTTCCGTAGGCTACCCAAGCAGCAGCGATGATACGAGTACGGTCATCCACCAGACCCCGGTATTGGTCGACGGTGATGCGACCTTGTACATCCGGTGCCGCCCAACGCACTTCGACGCCACGTTTTTTCAAATGACGCCACGGGAAGGTGTTGTTCTCGTGCTCGAACTTACTGATCACCACGTTGTCACCTTCACGCCAAGGGAATCCCTGGGCAACGATGTTGACCCCCTCCGAAGTATTTTTGATTAGCGACAGATTTCTGGAGGGCATGCCAAACACATCAGCAACTGCCTCACGGGTTTCTTCGAAGCTCTCCATGGAATAGGCTCGGTTCCCACCATTCTCGTAGATATCCTTCATCCATTCGCTCAT
>JAPKAX010000054.1 GCA_028825025.1 Rhodospirillales bacterium
CTCCAACATCGCCCCGTTTCTTTTCAATCATTCGAACGCATATGATAGAGATTTCGTAGAGCAAAATGGTCGGAAGCGCCAAGCCAATTTGGCTGATGGGGTCTGGTGGGGTCAGGACAGCGGCTGCAACGAAGGCCATAACGATGGCGTATTTGCGTTTTTCTTTCATGCCTTTTGATGTGGCTAAGCCGACTTTACCCAGCAACGACATTACTACAGGAAGTTCGAAGCAAATACCAAAAGCAAAAATCAACCGCATAACGAGCGACAGATATTCGTTAACTTTGGCTTCCAATTGAATGGGCATAGCCCCGGCGCCACCCGCAGATTCAAAGCTTAAGAAGAACTTCCAAGCAACGGGTAGAATATAGTAATAAACAAGGGCTCCACCCATGAAAAATAGGATAGGGGTTGCGATTAAAAACGGCAGAAATGCTGACTTTTCGTGCTTATACAACCCCGGTGCAATGAACATCCAGATTTGCATAGCAATAAACGGAAAGGCGACAAATATGGCGGCAAAAAAGGCGACTTTAATGTAGGTAAAAAACGCTTCGTGCATGGCCGTAAAAATCAGACGGCGGTCGCGGCCTGTTTCTGCCATAATATCGGCTAAAGGCTGAACCAAAAATCCGTAGATGTTTTCAGAGAAATAGTAAAAGAACAAAAACAAAATAATAATGCTGAGCGCCGACCAGAGTAGGCGTTGGCGTAACTCGATCAAATGATCAAGCAGCGGCATTTTTGCATCTTCTATCGTATCACTATCAGCCACTATTGTTATCCGTTTATCTTTGTTTCTGGCTGGGATTCTGCTGGCTCAGCGATTTCTACAACAGGAGTTTCTGTTGTGGACGGTGCTTCACCTTCATTTTTATTCTCATCTTTATTCATGGCGTCAGCTGTTTCTTGAATGGCCGATTGAACATCACTCATGTCTAAACCTTGGTTTAGAGTCCCTAGGGGATCGACTATTACTTTAACTTCTTCTTCAAGATCCATTTGGCCGATTCTATTGGCCTCTTTGCGGATATCGTCTAATTCTACTTCCTTGGCCACTTCATCAATACCGTTTTGAAATTCGCGCGCCAGACCTTTGGCCTTGCGAACATAACCCATGACGGTGCGAAGAGTGCGCGGAAGATCCCGTGGACCAACAACCAAAAGTGCCAGCACCCCAACAATAAATAGTTCCTGCCACCCGATATCGAACATGGCGGGTCAAACTCCAGACATTAAGCGCAAATAAAAAAAGTAAGAGATAGTAAATGAAATATTACGGAGGAAATACACCCGCAAACCTCAATTAACTAGTCGACGCTTTGTCTTTATCTGATGCTTCAGCTGTATCAGCAGCCTCAGAATTTAAAGTTTTAGGTTCTTCTGTCATATCGTCAGAAGCCTCTTCTTCTTTCATGCCTTTTTTGAACGATTTTAAGCCTTTGCCGAAATCACCCATAAGCCGCGAAATTTTCCCGCCGCCGCCGAAAAGCACAAGAACAACGACCAATACGATTAGCCAGTGCCAAATACTAAATGCACCCATATTCTTTTTCCGTTCTTATAATTATCTCGTTTAAAGTTACCAAATAATGGCAGATTTCTCCGGTGGGGGCAATGCATGCAATCGGCTAATAATTCAATTTATGCTTCGTCCGGGTCTAAGGGCTCGGCTTCTGCTTCTTGTTCTTCCATTAAGGCTTCTGGTGGTAGCTCTGCAGCGTCTTCATCTGCAAGGACGATTTGCATTTCTTCATCCAGCTCTTCTTCTTTTGGAAGGCCACTGCCTTTTGCCCCAACAGAACCCCGTGATGCGTAAGCATTGATTGCGGGGCCAGATTCTAATAACCCTGCTGCCTTCAAGTCTTCCATGCCCGGCAGATCGCGAATATCGTTCAGGCCAAAGTGGTCTAAAAATGCATCAGTTGTGCCCCAAGTGACCGGTCGGCCGGGTGTTTGGCGGCGCCCACGGGGTTTGATCCAGTTGGCTTCAAACAACAAATCCAGCGTGCCTTTAGATAAGCTAACACCACGAATTTCTTCGATTTCGGCCCGGGTGACGGGTTGGTGATAAGCGCAAATAGCTAGCGTTTCGATGGCGGCGCGCGACGGCGCGCGCCCCACATCAACTTCTTTGTTAAGAAGTTCAGATACATCTTGCGCCGTGCGGAAAGCCCACGATTTTCCAGCCCGAACTAAATTAACGCCCCGGCTTTCATAATGCGTTTGCAATTCGATAAGCAACGCCGATAAATCAACATCATCAGGCAATCGGCTTTGTATCGCGCGTTCAGATATCGGTTCGGGGGATGCAAATATAAGTGCTTCGATAATGCGCATGTCTAGGGGATCTATGTCGCTCATTCTTGTTTATCACTTTCGCTGTGCGTCGGGCTTGTCGCTGCGGTGTTGCCATCTTCTTCTTTGCGGATCCCCGGTTTGATATCAATGGATCCATACGTTGTATTTTGGCGAACTGTTAAACGCCCCTCTTTTGCTAATTCTAAACTGGCAGCAAAGGTTGAAGCCACCGCAGAACGGATAATTAAACCGTCTTTAAGGCCTTCGGGAAGAAAATTCCACAAATTTTGCCAAGCTGGAATGGGACCCAGTAATTTGCGCAAGCGAATAAGGGCATCTTCGACCGTATAAATCTCAAAAGATTCGATTTGCATAGGCCCCGCCCCTTCTTTACGACGTTTTTGTTCGCCATACGCCTTTAACAGTTCGAATAAAGACAGTTCGTATATTGTTGTAATGTTTGTTCTAAAGCGTTCGGGTGCGCCGCGTTTGAAAAAATCCATACCTAAACGCGGGCGCGACATTAAGTTTGCCCCCGCATCGCGCATGGCTTGTAAACGGCGTAATTGAAATTGTAAGGCCGCGGCCATTTCGTCGCCTGTGGGCTCGTCTTCGTTGCCCATGTCTGGCAACAATAGTTTTGATTTTAAAAAGGCCAGCCATGCGGCCATAACCAAATAATCAGCAGCTAATTCTAAATTCTGCTTGCGGGCCGCTTCAACAAATTTTAAATATTGCGTAGCTAGGGCTAAAATTGATATGTGTGCTAAGTCTACTTTTTGCTTACGGGCCATTTCCAGCAACACGTCAATGGGGCCTTCGTAACCTTCCAGATCAACAACAAATTCCGTGTCGCCGCTTTGCGTCTCGAACGCTTGCCCGTCTTCAAACTCTTCTGTTGTGTCCATCAAAAAACCTTCTTGGCTGAGACTGTCATCATATCAATCCAAACAATTTCAGGAGAAATATCCTTAGATACTCCGTTGGTGCCGCCACCAACCAGCTGAAGATATTTAAATCTACGTTGATTTTTTCACCAATGTAAGGAAGTAAAAATAACGCGCCTAACAGAATAATAAAGCCAAACCGCTCAAGCAGAGCAAATTTAATGGCCAAGGGGCCGGGCAAAATGCCAACTGCTACCCTGCCCCCATCTAATGGCGGTAAGGGGATCATATTAAAAATACAGAGTAATAAATTAATGAACACGGTATTAACCAGGTTAATCGTAACCCAATTACGTACATCCCCATCTAATAAAACCGTCGCATGAAGCAATGCTGTGGCGACAATAGCGATCAGTATATTGCTAACCGGTCCAGCCAGTGCAACTAAAACCATATCGCGACGCGGGTTTCGCAATGCGCCGAATTGAACTGGAACTGGCTTAGCAAAGCCAAACATCATGCTTCCCCCAGAACCAACTAATAACAAAGCTGGTAAGAGAATTGTGCCAAAGGGGTCGACGTGTTTGATTGGGTTAAAGGTTACCCTGCCTAGGTTAAAAGCCGTATCATCGCCTAGTTTCCATGCCACCCAGCCATGCGCTGCTTCATGAAGTGTAACGGCGATAAGGACCGGTAAAATCCACACGGATGCGGTATAAGCAATCGTTGTGAAATCGAAATCCATCAGCGTTTAAATCCATCCACCGGTTAGGCCTTTGAGGCGGACTAATGCATCGTCAGCGTTAAAGGGAGTTCGTTGTTCTGAGTTTCGGCGCAAAACTTCACCGCGGATAATTCGTGCTGCTGTGTCTTCTGAAATGGATTCTGTTTGGTCCGCGACCTTTATCATTTCATCCATTTTACCACTGCAATGCAAAGCAATATCACAGCCTGCTTCGATGGCTTTTCGGGCCCGGTCCCCAAGCCCACCGGATAAGGCTTTCATGCTGAGATCATCGGATAGTATGACACCTGAGAAACCAAAGTCTTCGCGAATAAGTCCGCGCACGATGATTGCTGAATGGGTTGCCGGGTTAATGCGATCAAGAACGTTATAAATAACATGGGCCGTCATTGCCCATGGCATGTCAGATAAGCTTCTAAAGGGGGCAAAGTCTGTGGCTTCCAAAGTATCGCGAGATGCATCGACAGTGGGAAGTTCTTCATGCGTATCGACGGTGCTGCGCCCGTGCCCTGGAATGTGTTTGATAACGGGTAAAATACCGCCTTGAAGCAAGCCTTCACATGCGGCTTTTCCTAATCGGGTTATTTTTTCCGCGTCGCTACCAAAGGCGCGGTCGCCAATAATATCGTGTGCACCGGGTTGTAGAATATCAAGCACAGGCAAGCAATCAACCGTAATCCCTAGGGTTCGCAAATCGTGGGCAAGCAAACGCGCATTTAAGCGTACGGCTTCTGCAACCCGGTTTGGATCATGAGTTTCAACCGCTTCAACCAATGACCGGGCAGAGGGTGTATTGCGCCAACAGGGAGGCCCTAAGCGTTGTACGCGGCCCCCTTCTTCGTCAATCAAGACAGGTGCATCAGAGCGACGAACGGAATCGCGCAGATCATAAACAAGTTTTTTGACCTGCTTAGGGTTTTCGCAATTGCGCGCAAATAAAATAAAGCCAACCGGGTCTGTTGCCCGAAAGAAGGCTTTCTCAACACTTGATAGGACGGTTCCTTCGCATCCAAAAATAACCGCCCTGGGACGATGGGGGACGTTAAAATTCACGATTTATAAGTTCCAATTATTATAGCGCCCTATTTTCCGGGACGAACGACCAAGCATCCGGTTTTTCGCTTTGCCAACGTTTTACACAATGCGCGGGCGTCGCCGTCGTTCTTTAAGGGCCCTGCGCGGAGGCGATAAAATATCCCTTTTTTCCCGCCCAAATCAACTTTAGTGATGCTTAATCCTAGATTTCCAAGCACATCCAGGTTTTTACGGCGCAATCGGTCCCACTCTTTTTGGGCGGCATCCGTAGTTCTAGCTGCTGCCAATTGGACCCGGTAAACTTTATTTGTGGGAGCTGCAGTCGGGCTAGTTTTTACTACTGGTGCACGGGGTTGCACGGCTTTAGCGATCCCAACAGGCTTCGGCGCTGGTTGGGCTGCCTGGACTTGTTTTTTGAGAGCCGGTTTGAGAGCGATGACGGGCGTTGTGTTTTTAGATAGGGGTGTTGGCCTTGATTTTGGGGCAATAGCGGGTGCCGATGGTGGCGGTGGAGCTTGGGCTGGTTTAACCGCGGCTTTTACGTCAGCAACTTTTGGAGTTGCAGACACTAAAGGTGCTCGCGCTTGTGAGCTGGGTTTTTGGGGTGCAATTGGCACCACTTTTGGCCTTGGTAAGAGCTTTTCCGGTGGAGGAAGCAATCGTTCGACAGTTGCTTGACCCGTAGTTTCTGTGCCACCGTTTTGAATTCGATTATAAACCAATTTGTCGCGGTCTGGAACTTGCAATCCGCCGGGGTTTTCTGGGCGTATCTTAACGGGACTGATATCAGCCCGAATGACTGGTACCTGGCCTTTTGAGCTGCCAAGCAGTGACAGGATGCGTTCGCCATAATAGGCCCAACTCATCGCCCCCATTACAACAGCAACGATAACAAACACAATTGTTTTCAATGGGCTTGTGTCTTTGCGGACTTTTGGTGCAACAGCTTCGAACTCGAGTGCATCCGATGCTGTAACCTTTATGCCAGAACTATCTGACGCCATTTATCGTTTGCCTTTTTATGTGCCGCTTACTGTTTGATAATCGCTTCATTATAGCCGATTTTCCCGTCCCGCAAAAGCTATGAAATTCTTGATTGTAAATCGAAAAGTCTGCGGTGCTCATCAAGGGCAAATCGATCGGTCATTCCACCAACAAAATCAGCTACAATTTGGGCCGTAGTTGCTTTGTCTGTACTGTCGACCTTTCTTTGCCATTCGCTAGGCAAACAGCCGGGTTCATCGACTAATAACGAAAATAAATCTTTCACAACGCGACGTCCTTTGGAGGTCATTCTGTTCAGTTTATAATGTCTATACATGTTCTCAAATAGAAATTTTTTGATCTCGGCATCATTTGATCGCATGGTCTCTGAAAACCCGGCAATAGGATGGGTATGGTTGCGAATTTCTTCAGCTGATTGTGGATTTAGCTCAGCGATTCGCCGCTGGGTCTCTTCGATTAAATCATTGACCATAGCACCAATCAAGCGGCGAACAGCTTCATGGATGCGCCGAGATTCACTGGCGTCCGGAAAATCGTGCGCCACATCTGCAAAGATAGGGCCAACCAATGGCACATCATGAATATCAGATATCTTAAACAATCCAGCCCGTAATCCATCGTCAATATCGTGGTTATTGTAAGCAATATCATCCGAGATTGCAGCGACTTGGGCTTCGGGGCCAGCAAAAGTACTGAGCTCTAAATTATGGATATTAGCATATTGAGCAATCGCGCGCGGCAACGGTTGTGGGTTGTCAGTATTAATGAGCGGACCATTGTGCTTAACAACGCCCTCTAAGGTTTCCCACGTTAGGTTCAGCCCATCAAATTCAGCATAACGCGCTTCCAAATGAGTAATGACGCGTAACGATTGAGCATTGTGATCAAACCCGCCATAAGGTTCCATAAGCTCCTGTAAAGCATCTTCACCAGCATGGCCAAACGGCGGATGCCCTAAATCGTGCGCCAATGCCAACGCTTCCCCCAAATCTTCGTTCAGACGTAGATACCTACACACAGATCGAGCAATTTGGGCAACTTCTAAGCTGTGTGTCAGGCGGGTTCTAAAAAAATCACCTTCATGATTGACAAAAACTTGAGTTTTATAGGCCAAACGACGAAAGGCATCGGCGTGAATGATGCGGTCACGGTCGCGCTGAAAGCACCCGCGTGTCTCGCTTTCCGTGCCGCCATATAAGCGCCCCCGACTGTTTTCTTCGTGACTGCTAAAGGAGGCTAAATCGCGCGATGGTATCCAAATATTTTTCATATCCTTAAACTACTCGCCAAGGGCCATACAGGCAATCATGGTTTTGGGATAAATTGCAATAGATTAGAAAATTGTACTGTGATAAATAGGGCTTGTTTGAAATATATCTTTAAAATCAATCCAAACTTGTGATTTGTAGATTATAAGTTTCTATTTAAATAATGACGTTTGCGAACGTGCTCTTATGCGATAATAGTTTTTGATTGATCTGTCGGTTTTATAATGTCCAAAACAAAGAGCATTTGAACTTCGAAACAACTTATCTTCCATTGTTGGTTAAAGATGGAACCATTCAGCATATTTAGGGGGCTTCTGATTGTAGCTACAACCTACAACCTGACGAATTGCTGGCTATTAAAGTCACCTAGTGTTCTCGTAATACTCGGTATATCTAAATCTGATAAGCTTGACTTCTTTAGTGATGTGATTACATAAGCGTTATATAGTGCTGTGGAAGTTATTGAGTTGGAGGCATTAAATGCCAGATACAGAAGAAATAAATATTTCACAATATTTAGAGCTTACGGATAATTGTGCAAAGCGCATCGCGAAGCTGATGGAGATGGAAGAAAATCCAAATTTAATGCTGCGCCTTACCGTGTTGGGCGGCGGATGTTCGGGCTTCCAATATAAATTCGGCTTAGATGATGCGGTCAATGATGAGGACACAACTTTTGCCCATAAGGGCACACAGGTGGTCACTGATGAGGTCTCTCTTGAACTACTGAGTGGATCAGTTGTTGATTATAAGGAAGACTTGGGTGGCTCTTATTTTTCAATTAATAATCCAAACGCGACGGCAAATTGTGGGTGCGGTGTTTCATTTAGCATCTGACATTCAGATTAAATATGATAAGTAAAGGGTCCGTTTATAGCGGGCTTTTTTTATGTTTAGAACGTTAGCTACGATCTTTGGATCTCTGTAAACGCCCTAAATTATTGATATAAAAGAAAAACCACGTTCATGAATGGATCCATCCGCTCCGGTTTGGCTTTAGGAAAAAAAATGAAAATAGCGACTTGGAACGTAAATTCTATTAAAGCTCGCCTGCCCCGTGTTGTTGAATGGTTGCAGGAATTTAGCCCCGATATTGTCCTTTTGCAGGAGCTGAAAACGGTTAAAGAAACGTTTCCTTTCACGGAAATCGAAGATTTGGGTTACAATGTCGCTGTTTCTGGGCAAAAAAGTTACAATGGTGTTGCTATTTTTTCGAAATACCCAATGGAAGTCGAACATACCCGTTTACCCGGCGAGTCCGAAGATGAACAAGCCCGCTATATAGAGGCCTTCACAGGCGGCGTTCGGGTCGGCAGCATTTATTTGCCGAACGGAAACCCAACCCGAAATGAAGATGGTTCGGACAGCGATAAATATTTGTATAAGCTCCGTTGGATGGAACGATTGCGGGCCCATGCGGTTGAGCTTTTAAAGCATAATGAAGTGTTTGTTTTGGGCGGTGATTACAATATTTGTGCTTTGGATACAGATGTTTATGATCCCAAGGGATTCGCTGATGACGCACAATGCCGGCCGGAAAGCCGTAATCGATTTAGGGCGATTGAGAACCTTGGTCTGACTAATGCATTTCGTGTATTTGATCAATCATTGCACACTTATAGTTATTGGGATTATCAGCGGGGAGCTTGGGCAAAAGACAACGGATTGCTGATTGATCATTTGTTATTATCCCCCCAAGCAGCCGATAAATTGACAGCTGCCGGGATCGATAAAACACCCCGTGGTAAAGAAAAGGCATCTGATCACACGCCTGTATGGTGTGAACTTATCCTATAATTTTACCTATTAACTTTTATTTCTAGTAATTTTGAATTTCCTCGTTGAGACTTCTGAATCTTCGTTTTAGAATTATTTTGATGAAGTACTGAGGGTGACTATCCACATATCAAGAAATTGCTCATCACTCCGCGTTCTGTAAGATTAGGTCATGGAAGAATTGAAAAAAAGCCACGGGCTAATCATTGGTGGCTGCCAAAACATTCTCCGTTCAGCGTTAGCCCATAAACAAGCCCTGAAAGCAGTAGCTGAAATGTAATCATCGTGCTTTGAATCTTGATTTTGCTTAAATTTAGAGGGACGCATTTTGTCTTGTCCAACAGTGCATAAGCATATTTACAACTTTATTTCTTTATCTCAAATCAAACATAAATATTGTAATATCAAAGACAGTTTGTATGGCAAAAGACCTAGAGAGTAGATATAATCATAGAAGCAGAACCTTTTTTTCTTCTTTAATTAAGTGAACACTATTAACAAATTAAACCGAGTGGAGAGACAATCTTGCGTAAATCTAAAAGTGTTATTTTTGACAATAATCCGGGCCGTAACGCACAAACGATTGGCATAGCAAGAGAGCTTGGTACGGACATTGATCTTATTCATAAACCCTCCGTTGGCGTGGTCGGTAATAAAGGTGATTCCCAATGTTATATGGGAGTCCAGCGAAAGGTTGAGGCGATCCATGATCGCCTTCTCCATAATATTGGTACCGGCCCTGGTCAAATGCAGTTGCGTCTTGTGCAACCTGAATACACGGTCGCAACCTCAGACGGCATGCGCAATGGTACCAAGGAAATGCGCTATTCGCTGATTGGCCGCGAGGTTACGCATGACACACTGTGCGAGCACTTAAGCGCCAGTGGATTAGAAGGCACTATTGCTGTTGTTGCTTGCGACAAACCCCCTGTTGGCACGCTTGCCGCTATTTTGGAGCATGATCGCCCTGCTATCATCATGTCGGACGGCCCTATTCGTCCGGGCAAAGATTCTGTGACCGAACAACCGCTTGATATTGTTTCAAGCTTTCAGGTTGCGGGCAGCCACGATGAGGAAATGAAAAAGCGCATCGCTTGTGAATCATGCCCAGGCTACGGCAGTTGTGGCGGCATGTTCACATATAACACCATGCAGACATTCATTGCTGTCGTCGGCTTACAGCCCTTGCATATGGTATCTCCTCCATCAGACGACCCGCGCCGGATGAAACTGTTCCCAGACGAGCTTGTCGGTTATTTAGATGCAATGATTAAAGCAGATTTGACACCCCGGAAAATCGTCAGCCGCGATTCTATTCGCAACGCTATGATCGTAGCAATGTCAGTCGGCGGCTCAACAAATGTTCTTCTTCATGGGCCAGAGCTCGCACGCGCTGCAGGTTACGGTAATTTCAGCAGAGACATCATGTCGCCTGAAGAGTTTAACCACTTGTCACAAAGTGTCGTTCCCGTTCTTGTTGATGCTCGGCCATTTGGAAATTATTCAATGGTTGATATCGACGAAAAAGGAGGCATTCAGGTTATTGTTAAAGAATTGCTGGAATCTGGATTGTTGAACGGCGACACCATGACATGTACGGGTGAAACCTTAGCCGAACAAGTGGCCCGGTTAAACACACCGGCACCTGATGGTGTGGTTATTTACACCGTTGAAAACCCATACAAACCAACCGGCGGTTTGCGTTTGTTAGGTGGTAACTTATCACCTGAATTTAGTGCCGTTCTTAAACTAGCTGGCGTTGAAGGTGGTCTGGAAAACAATGTTTTTGTTGGTAAAGCACGCGTCTTCAACAGTGAAGCAGAACTGTTAGAAACCTTAGAAAACAAACCAGAGGTTTTCCAACACAACGACATGGTTATCACCCGCTATGAAGGCCCAAGCGGAGCACCTGGAATGCCAGAAATGCTTGATTCTACATCGCGGATCACAACGTTGTGCCGTGAGAAAGGGATTACCGTTGGATTGATGACTGATTCTCGCTTCTCCGGAGGATCAGTAGGATTGGTCATTGGCCATGTTGGTCCAGAAGCCGCCTTGGGTGGACCGATTGCTTTTGTTGAGAACGGAGACGAAATCATTGCGGATCTGAACATCAACGAACTGAATTGCACGACACTATCCGATCCCGCTACGCTCAAGGCTCGTAAAGCGGCTTGGGATAAAGTTGTGGCTGATAATGGTGGCGAGCATCCCGCAGTCGGGAACGCGGATACGCGGTTGTTGAACCGTATGCGCCGTTCCGCAGTGTCCGCCGTATTTGGTGCCGGTATGCATCCGGACAGGGTATTGTATGTCAATGAACCTCGGGAGCCCGTAAAAACGTCTTTCGTGCCAACTAACAAATATCGTTCTGGTTCTGGAAAATCATTCTAGGAGCTTAGGCATCACATTGCTTAGTGGGGTTAGACGGAAAGTCTTTTTTACCGTCTAGCCCCATTGCTAAGGGTCGAACGATGTCTGAAGAAGCTAGTGATGTCGTACCAAAATAGCTAAACATCGACCAGGCCATTCAGATTGTGGTTAACTTGCATAAAGTAGGCATTATTCCGACGCTGAAACGCTTAGCCAAAAAATATTAGAAATAGACCCAGAACAGTCCGTTGTTTTGCATTTATTTGGCCTTATTTCCCGCCCTCTCAGGAAGAATGATTTAGCCGTTGAATTAATCCAAAAAGCGCTGATTTATGACCCCAATTACGTTGATGCGCATTTTAATCTTGGGAATGCGTAAAAGATCAAAACAAGTTGCTTGAAGTGTTATAAAGTTATCAAAAAGTAGCTATTCTGAATCTAGCTTTAATTGCAATTGCGAACGGCGATTTTTATGCATATCGATTGCTTGACGCTTTAGGCGTAAAAGATTTGAACGATGGTGTTGTCCGATGCTCTATGGCGCACTACAACACGGCTGAAGAAGTTGATCGTCTTATCCGCGCATTGGATCGTATCCTATAAATTACATTCAACCTGTATGGTTTGAAATTGTGGAGCAAAATTAATGAGTTCATATAAATCTGTTATTGTTGGCCTTGGCGCTATGGGTATGGGCGCGGCCCAGTCGTCGATCCGTGCGGGCTTAGATACAGTTGGTTGCGATATTCGCGATGAAGCCTTGGCTGCCATATCTAAAGCCGGGGGTACGGCTTCTAAAGATTTAATCGAAGCCGCCAAAAATGCTGACGCGGTTGCAATTATTGTGGTTAATGCGGATCAAACAGAAGCCGTTTTGTTTGGCGCTGGTGGATTGGTTCAAGGCCTTTCAAAAGGCGCTGTTGTTCTCGGGTGTGCAACCGTTTCCGCTGATTTTTCTCGCTCCGTTGGGGCTCGATTGGCAGAACTTGGAATTTTGTATTTAGACGCTCCCATCAGTGGTGGTTCTCTGAAATCGGCTGCGGGTGAATTGTCAGTTATGGCGTCAGGGTCGCCAGACGCTTTTGCCAAAGCGAAGCCTTTGTTGGACGCCATTGCTGAAAAAGTATTCCAATTGGGTGATGATGTTGGTCAAGGTTCAACCATGAAAATGGTCAATCAATTGTTGGCGGGTGTTCATATTGCCGCCGCCATGGAAGCGTTGTCTTTGGGCGTTCGGTGTGGCTTGGATGCGGAAAAAATCTATGAAGTGATTACCGCATGTGCGGGTAATTCTTGGATGTTTGAAAACCGCGTCCCCCATGTTCTCGAAGCCGATTACAGCCCCAGAAGTGCGGTTGATATTTTTGTTAAAGATTTGGGCATTGTTTTGGAAGAGGGCAAACGAAACCAGTTCCCCCTCCCCTTGTCAGCTGCGGCTCACCAGCAATATATTGGCGCTGCAGGAATGGGATTGGGCGGAGAAGACGATTCCGCCGTGATCAAAGTTTATCAAAAAATGTCAGGCATTACATTGCCCGGCGATAACGACTAGTCCGACTAATTTTTGAGGAATAAATATATGCCAAATTTTGCTGCTAATTTGACTTTAATGTTCAACGAAGTCCCGTTCTTAGATCGCTTTAAGCTGGCCAAAGACTGTGGATTTAATGCCGTTGAATTTTTATTCCCTTATGATTTTAGCGCTGCTGAAGTGGCTGAAAAACTCCATAAATCTGGCCAAACTCTTGCCCTTTTCAATCTGCCTCCGGGTGATTGGAGCGCTGGTGATAAGGGCATGGCTGCGATACCTGGGCGCGAACAGGAATTTCAAGATACCGTTGGTGTGGCGCTTGAATATGCGCGTGCTTTTAAAAGCAAAACCGTTCACATGATGGCTGGTATTATTCCGGGGGCTGTAGGTGTTGAAGCAGCGTTTGAAGCGTATGTAACCAACTATCAATATTGTGCCGATGCATTTGTTGATGATGGTATTGACGTAATCATCGAGCCCCTAAACACCCGCGATGTTCCAGGCTATATGATTTCCAAAAATTCTAGCGCGCATTCTGTCATCGCTGCTACGAGCCGGCCCAACGTTGGCCTTCAGTTTGATTTCTATCATGTGCAAATTATGGGTGGCGATCTAGCAATCCAGTTCGAGACCTATATGGACATCACCAAACACGTCCAAATTGCAGGCGTACCCGAACGGTTCGAGCCTAATGTCGGGGAAATCAATTACCCGTATTTGTTCGATCTGATGGACCGGGTTGGATACGATGGATATGTGGGTTGTGAGTACAAACCTCAAAATGGAACAGAAGCCGGACTGGGTTGGATGCCCGGCCGATAGATATATTCAAAGCCGCTATAGTTTGTGCACTATCCTGTCATAAACCGTTCATAAAGCGATGTTCCATGAGATTTTTTGAGTTTTTTGATGGATTTACCCAAGCGTTTTTCTTCGTCTTCCAAGTCCCGCTCCAGCGCTTTAACGCGTTTGTTTAGGCTTTTGATTTTGATTAGTCGGTGGGCACGTTTGACACCATCTTTGCGATTTTTGTAACGCCTGTAGCGCCCGCCGCTAGCAATAAACAACATCGTTAACCCAGCAACCAGACATACAATGCCACCGGGCAGGTAAGCAACTCTTTCCATGCTGATGGCGGTGCCCCAAAAACCGATGGTTGTCAGGGCGGTAGCGGATATGAAAAGCGCTCGCCGTGAGTTAATCTTGTCGTACTTATGGGTGTTTTGAGCTTCCGCAATGGCCAGCGCTATCTCTGTCTTGGCCATCAATTGCCATTTTCGAAATGACATGCCCTCGCCCAACGTGCGGCCGTCACGGATAAATTTTTCCAAACGACGGATCACATACTCCGCATGCTCTTCAGGCAACGGATTCTCGCCCAGTCGAGGTACTTCAAAATCATTAGTGCCCATGGGATGGGTCCTTAGCCGTTAAAACCAAACATAAAGCATACGCCAAAAGGCGTTAAAAAATAATGAGTCGGTTTTTAACGGCGAAAAGTCCCCTAACCCAGATCGGCTAATCGTTCTCGCGCTTCTTGCAGTTTTATTTTTATTTGTTGTGCATCGGCCAATTTTTGGCGTTCAGTTGCGACCACTTCATCGGGGGCATTCGTAACAAAACGTTCGTTGCTTAGCTTTTTCTCGAAGCGATCGATCTCAGCCGTTTGTTTGTTGATTTCTTTGTCCAAACGGGATTTTTCTTCTGTTAAATCAATGGTTTCTGAGATGGGTAGAATGAGTATTGCTTCATCGATAACGTCTTGAACGGAGCCCGTAGGAATGTCGCCGGACAACAATTCAAGCGATGATAACCGGGCAACACGCTTTAACAAATCAGCATGGTTGACCAAGCACGATTGTGCCCGCTCACCCGCGTCTTTCAAAATTAACGGAATTTTTGCCCCCGGTGGTACGTTCATTTCGGAACGAATAGTCCGGACTTGAGAAATCAAACGAACAACCCAATCCATTTCTTCGTTGGCAGCGGTATTTATAAGGCCATCATCTAATTCGGGCCATTCGGCGATCATGATGGATGAGGTGCGCTTATCAGAGAGCTCCGTCCATAATTCTTCGGTGATGAACGGCGTGATGGGGTGCATCAACAACAGTACTTGATCCAAAACCCAAGCTGCCGTTGCCCGGGTTTCAGCCCGTGCGTTCTCGTCGTCACCCAAAAACATTGGCTTGGTAAATTCGACGTACCAATCACAGAACGTGTTCCATGTGAATTGGTAGATTGAGCTCGCTGCATCATTGAAACGGTATGTTTCAATGGCACCAGACATCGCACGTTCAGCCTCGACAACCTTGCCGACGATCCATTTATTCAAGGTCAATTGAACCGATGCCGGATCAAACCCTTCAACTGGATGACATACGTTCATTTCGCAGAAACGCGCCGCATTCCACAGTTTTGTGCAGAAATTGCGGTACCCTTCGATGCGCTGGACCGACAATTTAACATCGCGCCCTTGGGCGGCGAATGCTGTCAGAGTGAAGCGCAATGCATCCGCCCCATAGGTGCCTATCAGTTCCAAGGGATCAATTACATTGCCCTTGGATTTTGACATTTTCTGGCCGTGCTCATCGCGTACTAATGCGTGAATATATACTGTGTGAAACGGTACTTCGTCCATGAAGTGAATGCCAGCCATCATCATGCGGGCAACCCAGAAGAAAATGATATCGAAACCGGTAATCAGAACGTCGGTTTGATAATAGCGTTTTACTTCCGGGGTATCTTCGGGCCAACCAAGGGTCGAAAACGGCCATAGCGCCGATGAAAACCACGTATCCAACACGTCTGGATCGCGAACTAATTCAACGTCTTTTCCATAAGCTTCGCGCGCCGCTGTGTGAGCTT
>JAPKAX010000055.1 GCA_028825025.1 Rhodospirillales bacterium
AATTTACTAGTAATTTTTAACCAGCAAGCATGCATCCAATCTGCACAGAATTATCCGACTCAGCAAATTCAATGGCACCGTTCCCCGCATGTACCAATTGACACGCTACATACGCATGAATGTTACGAACAGATAGTTTATCGCTACACTCTAGGCTTTTTACAGCATCCTTTAGATTTTCAGGAAAATTTGCACCTACCCCGACGGCCTCAATGGCAATACCTATTCCATTGTCTAAAGGTGCAACATGAGCCAGAACTTCTCCTCCTCGTGGCAAACAATCGCTTGAAATAAGAATCAAATTTAAAAGGGATTTTCCACATAATGAGTGTAAATGAGGTCCATTATTTTCAAAATCGAGGCTACTCCAGCTTAATTTTACCTTCTTATCTGCAAGATATTCTTCTGAAAGTTTACGAATTTTTTCACTTCCAGTAGGGCTATCAGCTCCACCTGCGGAACCAAATGCGATCCGAAAGAAAGACAACCTTCGGGTTACTTGCTCGGCGCTTATTGCCATTAGGCCTAATGGGGCATCAATATTGCTCGGATCTTCGCCAATAAGCTCGATCCCTGCGTTAATTGCCCCCGCAGCCCCAACAAGATCATGGCAAATTCGTGAACTCAGGAGTTGGGATAAATGTAAGTCATTGCTCATTTTTCTACCTTATTTTTAATGCATAATCTTAAATTATAATTGACCGACTAATGATCAAGTCATAAAAATAGTTACTACTGTTTATTGATTCTAAGATTCTTGTAATCGATTTTCAACGATTGAGCCATATCGATGTCAAAAACTGTGATATAATAACAAAAACTTTGCCTCTTTCGTAAAGGCAATTATCCGTGGTATACATAATCCCACAGATGATTTTTAGATAGAATAACAATTTCAGCTCATTCAGTGTCGGAGTTCAATTTATGTTGGTAACCGCGGATAAGTCCCTAGAAAATAACAAAAAAAAGAACAAACGCTACCAAGTAAAAGGACGCCAAGTAACAAACTCTGCCGCTTCTGATCTCCATTCTCTTTTAGGCGACCGCCCGAGGCGGGATGACTTATTAATCGAATACCTTCACTTGATCCAAGATACCTACAAACATGTCTCTGCAGAGCACATGGCCGCATTGGCAAAAGAATTGCGTCTCGCAATGGCTGAAGTTTATGAAGTTGCCACCTTTTACCATCACTTTGATGTTGTCAAAGAAGGTGAAAAAACTCCCGCGCCATTAACTGTTCGAGTTTGCGACGGAATCACTTGCGAAATGAAAGGTGCGAAAGCCTTAAAACAAGAGCTTTTAGCTAAATGTGGAACCGGCGTACGGGTTATTTCGGCTCCGTGTGTAGGAGCTTGCGACCGTGCACCGGTTGCCGTGGTCGGGCAAAATCAAGTTCATAAAGCGAGCACTCAATCGGTCATTTCAACTGTTGACGCAGGAAACATCAGCGCTGAAGTAACAAACTATATCGATTTAGATGCCTATCAAGCTAACGGTGGTTATGAGACTTTGAAATCATGTCTCGAAGGCTCAATCGAACGCTCATCCATATGCGAAACCGTCGATAACTCAGGATTACGCGGATTGGGCGGCGCAGGCTTTCCAACAGCCCGAAAATGGAGTTTTTTAGAAAACACTCCAAAACCCCGTTTGGTTGCTATTAACGCAGATGAGGGTGAGCCCGGAACCTTCAAAGACCGTCATTGCTTAGAAACAGAACCGCACCGCGTATTGGAAGGGATTTTGATTGCATCATGGGCCGTTGAAGCGGATGCCGCATATATATATTTGCGTGATGAATATCCCCACATCAGAAACACGCTGCTTGAAGAAATTGCAAAGCTTGAGCAAGCGGGCTTAACCGGCGGGATTGAACTTCATTTACGCCGAGGTGCGGGCGCATATATATGTGGTGAAGAATCGGCAATGCTGGAAAGTATTGAAGGCAAACGGGGTTTACCCCGCAACCGACCTCCTTTCCCCGCACAAAAAGGTTTGTTTGGACGCCCAACTCTTATCAACAATGTTGAGACCATGTTTTGGCTGCGCGATATTGTTGAAAAAGGTGCTGACTGGTACCAAAGTGAAGGCCGCCCTCATTTCTTTTCGGTCTCAGGACGCGTTAAAGAACCCGGTGTGAAATTAGTCCCCGCAGGCGTTACAGCCAATCAGTTAATCGACGATTACTGCGGTGGAATGGAAAATGGCCATGCTTTTTCAGCCTTTTTACCGGGCGGTGCCTCCGGTGGGATTTTACCTGCCGATAAAGGCGACGTTCCCTTGGATTTTGGCACCCTTGACGAATATGGCTGTTTTATTGGCTCTTCCGCAGTTGTCATTTTCTCGAAAAGCGACAACATAAGAGACATCTGCAAAAACCTGATACACTTTTTTGAAG
Organism: Rhodospirillales bacterium; assembly: GCA_028825025.1. Classification (GTDB taxonomy): domain Bacteria; phylum Pseudomonadota; class Alphaproteobacteria; order Rhodospirillales; family Casp-alpha2; genus JABMNT01. The sequence continues at coordinate 2,402 of JAPKAX010000055.1, forward strand.
ATGAAAGTTGTGGGCAATGCACACCATGTCGGGTAGGATGTGAAAAAATGTTGAAATTAATTGATATGCCGGTGTGGGACAAAGCGCTGATTACAGAGCTCAGTGACACCATGCGCGACGCCTCCATTTGTGGCTTAGGCCAAGCGGCACCTAACTCCGTTTTAAGCGCTATTCGATTTTTTACGGAGGACGTAGCATGAGCAACCTCATTAAATTCACTATCGACGGACAGCAAGCTGAAGCAACACAAGGCGAAACCATTTGGGATGTATCAAAACGCATCGGTAACACCATTCCGCATTTATGCCACCGCGACAAACCTGGTTATCAACCTGACGCCAATTGCCGCGCTTGTATGGTCGAGATTGAGGGTGAACGCGTTCTGTCTCCGTCCTGCCGCCGCGAGCCAACCGAGGACATGCAAGTCACAACAGATAGCCAACGCGCAACAACGGCACGTAAAATGGTTTTGGAACTGCTTGTATCTGATCAACCAGACCGCGCGAAAGCCCACGACCCGGACTCATTATTATGGTATTGGGCCGACAAAGTAGGCGTTGATAGCAGTCGCTTCGAGCCCCGTGAAATGCCCGCAAACGATTCATCTCACCCGGCCATGGCTGTTAATCTTGACGCCTGCATCAATTGTAACTTATGTGTCCGCGCCTGCCGCGATGTTCAGGTCAACGATGTAATCGGCATGGCGATGCGTGGATCACGCTCAAAAATCGTTTTCGACATGGACGATGCCATGGGCGAAAGCACGTGTGTCGCCTGCGGTGAATGCGTTCAAGCTTGCCCAACGGGCGCGTTAATGCCCTCATCAATGGTTGATGAAAATCAGGTCCACATAGGTGCTACCGACCGGAAAGTCGATAGCTTATGCCCCTATTGTGGCGTTGGTTGCCAAGTCACGTTCCACATTAAAGATGACGAAATTAAATATGTTGAAGGGCGTGACGGCCCGGCCAACCAAAACCGGCTGTGTGTTAAAGGCCGCTTCGGGTTTGATTATGCCCGCCACCCCCACCGCCTAACAAAACCGCTTATCCGTAAAGACGGTGTTCCTAAAAATGGCGACGAAACGCTTGACCCCAGTAACCCGTTCACCCATTTCCGCGAAGCGTCATGGGAAGAAGCGTTGGATTTGGCGGCGTCAGGCTTAAAAACAATTCGTGATGAACAAGGCAGCCAAGCGCTGGCTGGATTTGGTTCCGCCAAAGGCTCAAACGAAGAAGCCTATTTGGTCCAAAAATTAATCCGCCAAGGATTTGGCACCAACAACGTCGATCATTGCACCCGACTTTGCCATGCCTCCAGCGTTGCAGCATTGATGGAAGGCGTTAATTCTGGCGCGGTGACAGCCCCGTTCACAGCCGCTGAAGACGCCGATTGCATTATTGTAATTGGTGCCCGTCCTACGCAAAACCATCCGGTTGCGGCAACGTTCCTTAAAAACGCTGCAAAAGCCGGCAAAAAGCTAATTATCATGGACCCACGCGGCCAAGGTTTAGTCCGTCACTCAACAGACTTCTTACAATTTAAGCCGGGCCAAGATGTTGCCTTATTAGGTGCCATGATCCACACCATCATCGAAGAAGGCCTAACGGACGAGCAATACATTCAAGGCTATACCGAAGGCTTCGAAGCGATCAAAGAAAACGCCAAAGACTTTGCCCCCGAAGATATGGCAGAGGTGTGTGGCATTGATGCAGAAACCATCCGTTCCGTTGCCAGAACTTATGCAACAGCAGATCGCTCAATCATCTTTTGGGGCATGGGGATTTCCCAAAGTATTCACGGTACTGATAACGCGCGGTGCCTGATTGCACTGAGCATGATCACTGGCCAAGTTGGGCGCCCCGGAACCGGATTGCACCCATTACGTGGTCAAAACAACGTTCAAGGCGCATCGGATGCGGGTTTAATCCCATTTGTGTTCCCCGATTACAAATCGGTCGAAGATGAAGATGTTCGCAACGTCTATGAAGAATTATGGAATGCTGAGTTAGACACCAAAAAAGGTCTGACAGTTGTTGAAATCATGGACGCCGTCCATGATGACATCATTAAAGGCATCTACATTATGGGTGAAAATCCCGCGATGTCTGATCCCGATGCAAACCATGCTCGCCACGGGTTTGCCAAATTAGAGCATTTGGTTGTTCAGGATATTTTCTTAACCGAAACCGCCTTTTTGGCTGACGTTGTTTTGCCCGCATCCGCATTCCCTGAAAAAGCAGGTACGTTCACCAACACCAACCGCCAAGTACAAATGGCCCGCCCTGCGTTGGATTTATTAGGTGATACCCGCCAAGACGTTTGGATTTTACAAGAACTTGCAAACCGCTTTGGGCTGAACTGGAACTATTCAGGCCCTGCCGATGTTTATGCTGAAATGTCGATTACCATGAAATCGCTATCCAACATTTCATGGGAGCGTTTGGAAAAAGAAGACGCGGTGACATACCCCTGTGATGCACCCGACCAGCCCGGAAACGCGATCATCTTCACAGATGGATTCCCAACCGCCAACGGCCGCGCCAAAATGGTTCCCGCCAAGCTGACCCAGCCAGCCGAATTACCGGATTATGAATATCCCTTGATCCTGACAACAGGACGGATGCTGGAGCATTGGCACACAGGGGCTATGACACGGCGATCTCAAACGCTAGATCAGTTAGAGCCGGAAGCCGTTGTCAGCATGAACTCATACCAAATGGGGCAATACGATTTAGGCCCCGGCGATACGGTCCAAGTCTCGACCCGTCGTGGCTCCATTGATATTAAAGTCCGGGCAGATCAAGACGTCCCCGACGGGATGATTTTTATTCCATTTTGCTTCCACGAAGCAGCAGCCAACATCCTAACCAACCCACAACTCGACCCCATTGGCAAAATCCCAGAGTTCAAATTCTGTGCGGTTAAGATTGAAAAGAGCGACGCTGCAGCACAAGCCGCTGAATAGCATTGTGGTGCTAATCCGGCTGAGCTTAATCCCCTCCTCCTATTAGCCCATGCCAAATGTATGGCAATGATGGGGGGGGGATAATTTTGGGTAGCGATAATTCTGCTTACAAGTGGGTGCTTGATGAGGAGGTTTCCTACAACGGATTATCAATTTTACGGCGTTCAACAATAATCCCAACGGTGAACTGCTCCAGCGCACTCATGCGTTTTCCTTCGATATTTTGGATGCCAATAGCTGCTCAGCTTCGTCCAGATTATCTGGTTTGTTTATATTGAAAAAAGGGTCTATCCCTTTCTCTTTGAAGGGGACATGAACAATTTTATATCGCGCTGTCCACAAATCAATTTTACGCATTTCCTCGTCAATCATCGCCGCCCGAAGTGCGTCTTTTAACCGAATAGGCCAAATAGCAAAGGGCGGATGCGTTCTGTCTTTCGACATGGCACACGCCATATCTGCACCGTTGGCTTCAATCGAATTCAACAGCTCAACAACCAAGTTTTTTGGAACGAACGGCGCATCCGTTGCAAACGTTGCGACCCATTCACAACTCGGCGAATTAACACTTGCCCATTCTAACCCGGTCAAAACCCCAGCCAAAGGCCCCGCATATCCATCGATCACATCACCAACCACCGGCAACCCATATTCAGCAAACCGATCCGCATCACCATTGGCGTTCAAAATCAAGGTATCGACCTGTGGCGCGATACGTTCAATCACATGGCGCAAGATTGATTTACCGCCCAATTGCAGCAAATTTTTATCGCCGCCGCCCATGCGCCGGGACAATCCACCCGCCAACAGAATTCCAACAATGGGTAAGGATGCGGTCATTCTTCGTCCCCTTTCCGTCCGGAACGCTGAGGGTCGCCCACCACATTGCTCAAATCAGCATCAAATTCAATCCGGTCTTCACCCGCCAACGCAATAAAGCGCTTTCCTTTTGCCCGACCAATCAGCGTCAGCCCAACTTGCTGGGCCAGATCAACGCCCCAAGCCGTAAAGCCGGAGCGCGAGACCAGAATGGGAATTCCCATTTGGACAGTCTTGATAACCATTTCAGATGTCAGCCGCCCTGTGGTGTAAAATATTTTATCTGCCCCGGTAATTTTATGGCGGTACATATACCCCGCAATTTTATCAACCGCATTATGTCGCCCGACGTCTTCCATATAGAGCAACGGTTTATTTTTTTCGTATAGGGCGCAGCCATGGATGGCCCCGGCCTCTAGATACAAGCTTGGGACCGTATTTATTTGTTTGGTCAGCGCATATAACCACGATGTTTTAATAATCGCTCCTTGAGGTAAAACCACATCAACAAATTTTTCCATCACGTCGCCAAACACCGTGCCTTGGGCACATCCCGATGTCAGCGTTTTTTTCTTTAGCTTATCCTCAAAATTAGTTTCGGTTGCCGTGCGAACAACAACGGTTTCGATGTCTTCTTCGTATTCAACACCCAACACCTCTTCGTCCATGCTCAGCATATTCTGGTTCAATAAATATCCCAATGCGAGGTATTCAGGATAATCCCCAATGGTCATCATGGTGACGATTTCACGACCATTCAAATAAAGCGTTAAAGGGCGTTCAACGGTTACAGACGTTTCAATCCGGCTGCCATCATGGGCGATCCCTACAACACGTTCTGTCAGGCGTGGATCAGAAGGATTAGGAGATACCAAAAAATCATTCGTATTCGTCATGTAGATATATATCCGTATTTCAATGCCCGTGCATTTTGCATATAAGTACGAGACTATGGCGAGCCAATCCCAACCATGCAAGGACGCGTAAATTAAAAATAATATAAATAGCGAATTGCTTTCCCCCCAATGGCTATGGTTGAAATACAAGATACTAAGACTGTTAAAGGACCGGACACCGGTAATATGAATGATTTTGGCGAAGCAATCCGCGCCGCGCTCAACCTTTTGATAACCTTCGATTCCGATTTAATGGAAATCGTTGGATTGTCGCTGCATGTCAGCTTAGCAGCAATCTTCATTGCATCGATTATTGGTCTACCGTTGGGCGCAGCCATCGCTTTGTTCCGTTTTCCGGGCCGCCGGTTCTTCTCTGTGCTTTTAAATGCCTTAATGGGGCTTCCGCCTGTTGTTGTTGGCTTGATTGTTTATTTAAGCTTAAGCCGTTCAGGCCCGTTCGGTGTGTTTGGTTTATTGTATTCACCAACGGCGATGATCATCGCACAAGTCGTTCTGGTAACCCCCATCATTGCCGCACTAACCCGGCAAGTGATCGAAGATTTGTGGATGGAATATAAAGATCAATTGTTGTCTTTGGGCGCTAACCCAGTCAGCGCCTTGCCCACCTTATTATGGGACGGTCGGTTTTCACTGGTAACCGCAATCTTAGCTGGTTTCGGGCGGGCCAGCGCTGAAGTCGGAGCGGTTATGATTGTCGGCGGCAACATTGATCATATGACCCGCGTCATGACAACGGCGATTGCCTTAGAAGTATCGAAAGGTGATTTAGCCTTGGCCTTAGGGCTTGGAATCATTTTGCTATGTTTATCGCTTGGTGTTAACGGGGCCGTCTACGCCGTTAAAGAAGCAGCCATAAGGCGACACGCATGAAAAGCCCAACCCCCATATTACCTTTAAAGTTAGAAGACGTTTCTTTTGAAGCCGGCGGAAAGCGTTTAATCAAAGATTTACACTGTACGTTTGATGCGGAACCTCGGTCCGTGATTATTGGACCCAACGGGGCTGGTAAAAGTTTATTCCTTAAAATCTGCCATGGTTTAATTCCACCCCATACGGGCCACGTTCAATGGAACGACGCGAATGAAAGATCAGTGCGCTTAAACCAAGCGATGATGCTTCAACGCCCGGTCATGCTTCGGCGCTCAGTTAGTGCCAATATTCACTACCCCCTAAAACTTCGGAAAATACCAAAATCAGAACGCAACACGCTTGTTGAAGATGCCTTAACGCAAGCCGGCATTGCCCGACTGCGCGATCATCCCGCGCGGGTTTTGTCGATTGGTGAACAGCAAAAGCTGGCCCTAGCGCGGGTATGGGCTTTAAAGCCTCAGGTCCTTTTTTTGGATGAGCCAACCGCTAGTCTAGACCCAGCCGCGACCCACGCGGTTGAAGAAATTATACGAGCGATCCATGCGCAAGGCACCAAAATCATCATGACTACCCACGATTTGGCACAAGCAAAACGCATCGCCGATGAAATTTTATTTATGTTTCGAGGACGTTTACTTGAACGCGCTCCAGCCGCCTCGTTTTTCGAAAAGCCTGAAAACGATTTAGCCCAAGCCTTTGTCAAAGGCGAGTTGTTGTGGTGGCGTTTAGGAAAGGCCCATCGGAAGAATACAGATAAACAAGCTAACACCTAGATTAACTCATAGAACAATTTCTATTGACCCCATAAATTAAACCAGGTGAAATCATATTCATTGAGACTCTTTTATTACATACTTTAGCGAATTAACCGGTTGGCGTGACGCCCCAGTTAGATGACCTACTTAAGGTATAGCGGAAAACCGCTGACTATAAGCTTCATGAAAATAAGTGACAGACGCGTCATCGTATGAAATTGCGAGAGAACGATGAATATTGACGGCAACAAACTGGCTAAATTTTGTAGCACAAACGAAGCGTTAAGTATATCAAGCTCTTTGTGCCGTGAACAAATAAAAGCATTTGAAAACGCCACAACGGATCGGAAAGTGTTGCTTGCCTGCACCCAAGAAGCCCCTATATTTCTGGAAACCAGTGATAAATTGGGTGACAAAACTGCTGATTTACGCTATGTCAAAATTCTTGAGAAAGCAGGCAGGATGACCGCAAAAGGCGCGTCCTTAACAGCCAAAATAGCCGCCTTATTATCCGAAGCAACGCTCGATATTCCAGACGCCAATTCTGTGATGGTGATATCAGAAGGATCGCTTTTAGTTTTGGGCCACGGCGATACAGCAGTTGAGGCAGCAGCTTCCGTTTCACATTGCTTAGACGTGACGGTTATTTTGAGCGGCAAGCGCGTTGTCACGCCACCTAAACAATGGAAGTTCCAATATTTAAATACAACGTCACGGGAGGCGGCAAAAGGATTGATGAAAAAAGGGACTCTTTCAAAAATAAAGGCGACACGCCCCCATTCAATACCTACATATATGAACAGCTATTGATTTCGGCAACCTGAGCCCCCATAGTCCTATAACTTAAATCGATGTGAATAGATTGAATTTAAGAGATAAAACACTGAAATTAATTGAGAATGATTAAGGTGACTTCAAAACACATGACAGACATGATCGATCCTTTTGGACGCGTGGTTAATTATTTACGTATATCGGTAACTGATCGATGCGATTTTCGTTGTGTATATTGCATGTCTGAAGACATGCACTTCCTACCAAAGAAAGAGGTTCTCTCGCTCGAAGAGTTAGATCGTTTATGTTCTGCGTTCATTCGAAAAGGCGTCAAACAGCTGCGCTTAACCGGTGGGGAACCCCTAGTTCGCCGCAATATCATGAGCTTTGTGCACGCCATGAGCCGCCATTTGGACACAGGCGCACTTGAAGACTTAACCTTGACCACAAACGGCAGCCAACTATCTAGGTTTGCTCACGAACTTGTCGATTGCGGCGTCAAACGGATCAATGTTTCCTTAGATACTTTGGATCCCGAAAAGTTTAAACAAGTCACCCGCTGGGGCGATTTAAATAAAGTATTAGCAGGCTTAAAAGCAGCTACAGATGCTGGATTACGCGTTAAAATAAATACTGTTGCCCTTAAAAATTTCAACGATATTGAAATTGACGAAATGCTGAAATGGTGCGGCGATCAGGGTTATGATTTAACCCTCATTGAAACTATGCCCATGGGGGAAATTGCAGGAGACCGCAACGATCAATATTTACCGTTATCACAAGTTCGCCAAGATTTAAGAGAGCGCTGGACCTTAACAGAAATTGACTACCGCACAGGCGGCCCTGCGCGCTACGTACGTGTTGAAGAAACAGGTGCAAAATTAGGCATGATAACGCCAATGACGCACAATTTTTGTGAAAGCTGTAACCGGGTCCGCCTTACTTGCACAGGCACGTTGTATATGTGCTTAGGGCAAGATGATGCTGCCGACTTAAGAGCACCGCTTCGTGCATCCGAAAGTGATGAGTTGCTTGAAAATGCCATCGATGAAGCGATTGGACGTAAGCCTAAAGGCCACGATTTCATTATTAATCGCGACACCAAGGCCCCATCTCAGTCTCGCCATATGAGCGTAACTGGCGGTTAATAAAGCCCAAAAGATTACATTAATTCCATAAGTTCTGCGATGAGCTGATCTTCACTTTCGTTGTCGTTTGCAAACTCAATTCCAACCGTCAAATGATCACTACGCACAACCCAACCGCTCAAGCTGGTTAGGTCATCAACGGTAATTTAAATCGAATCACCACGCTAAAATGGTGACTGGCCCACTTCGAGGAAACACTAAGTATCAAAGAAGTTCCATTCACAGATATATCATGAAGGCTGCCTTCAATGCTATTATATTAGCTCTGAGCTAAGGAATGGTTACTCATACCAATACGTACACGGCGACGATTAGCAGCCAATTAACATCGTATAATGCTGTATATTTGTTTTTATCAAGTGCTTTTCAATTCACTCAGTTACCTAACGGTGCCGTAAAACTGGCGGGGCATAGAAGGTTTTTTTTAGCCATTCGAATATGCAGCCTTTTCGAATCGCTTTAAGCGCGTTAGATTTCAATATGAAATATAAAAACATCGCTTTCGTTGCAGCAAAGCAAACTCAAGCACAAGATGCCCTCAAACGCTTAAAACACCTATATGCGTCGATCGCACCCGAAGATGCGGATGTCATCATTTCTTTGGGTGGTGACGGTTTCATGCTGGAAACACTCCATCGTTATATAGCTGATAATAAACCCGTATATGGAATGAACCGCGGCACTGTTGGTTTTCTAATGAACGAATACAACGAAGACGGACTGCTTGAACGTATTTCAAAGGCTGAAAAAACAGAGCTAAAGCCCTTAAAAATGCAAGCTTGGGACATTAAAGGTGTCTTACATGAAGCCTTGGCCATAAATGAAGTATCGCTTTTACGCGAAACACGACAAGCCGCTAAATTAAAAATTTTGGTTGATGATATAGAGCGCCTAGATAGCATGATTTGCGACGGCGCGCTGGTTTCAACCCCGGCTGGCAGTACGGCCTATAACCTTTCTGCACATGGCCCGATTATTCCAATAGGGGCTGATGTTTTAGCCCTGACCCCGATAAGCGTTTTTAGACCCAGGCGTTGGCGCGGTGCTCTTTTACCTAAATCAGCCAAGGTCGAATTCCAAGTCACGACACCAGAATTGCGGCCTGTAAGTGCAACAGCTGATTCAACCGAAATTCGCGGCGTAAAACGTGTTGTTGTCTTTGAAGATACAAATAGCGCCCTCACCCTGCTATACGATCCAGAGCATAACTTAGAAGAACGTATTCTCAAGGAACAATTCCAACCGTGATACTTTGCATATACATTCCCCCTCTAATCCGCCCATGAGTTCACAACAACTAACTAGGCGCAAAGACTTACCAGCAATTGTGGGAACCTTATTTTTAGGGGCTGCGGGCGGCTTTGCCTTCGATCTGATGCACATGCCATTGGCATGGATGATTGGTGCTATGGTTGTCACCACGATCGCCAGCTTATCCGGTGTACGACTAAAAACTGCCCCAAAAGTAAGGTCCTTAGTCATCCCCATATTAGGATTAATGCTCGGCAGCGCATTTACACCTGAAACCATGGTTGGTTTTGGTTCTTGGATACCTAGCCTTTCCTCGATGATCGTTTATGTCTTTGTTATTACGGCTGTTGTTGGCACTTTATTTTATCGATACGTTGGCATGGGCCCGATAACAGCTTTCTTTTCAGCAACCCCCGGCGGCTTAGCAACCATGGTTATTGTCGGCAAAGATGCCGGTGGCGACGAACGTGTAATTGCGTTAACACATAGCGTGCGGGTTTTCATAACAGTTCTGATCATCCCCCTGTGGTTCCGCATATTTGAAGGCTATACGCCGGGCGGAATGTCGGCATTAGGGTCGGTCATAAATCTCAGCCTTATCGATGCTTCTGTCATGATTTCATGTGCAATTGTAGGCATATATGGCGGTAAGCTGCTCCGCATTCCCTCAGCTCAACTTCTGGGGCCAATGATTTTAAGCGCTGTAATTCATGCCACAGGCTTAACCCATGCTAAACCACCCGTTGAAATCGTAAATATTGCCCAACTTGTTATAGGCACAATGGTTGGTGCACGATTTGCTGGCATCGCTTTAACTCAAGTGTTTCATGTCTTAACTGCGGCCATTGCATCAACCATATTTATGGTTGGGTTCGCTGCCTTCATTGCTGTTTTTCTTGAAGGGGCGACGGGCCTTCCGTTCCGGGCCGTATGGTTAGCTTTTGCGCCAGGTGGTTTGGCTGAAATGACTTTAATCAGCCTGTCGATGAACATTGACCCTGCCTTCGTCTCTACACATCATTTGCTACGTGTTTTATTTATGGTTTTGATCTCACCTCTTTTATTTAAATTTCTGCAAAAGCATTTAAATATTAAAGATGATACACCCCGTAAGAAGCCTTAGCGGTGGTCTGCACCTATAGCGTCTGCAACAGCATCAAAGCCATCGCGCTCCAACAGGCCAGCTAGTTCTCGCTTGATGTCATTGACTAGGCCTGGGCCTTCATATGCCAATGCCGAATACAATTGAACCAGTGATGCGCCAGCGCGAATTTTGGCATATGCTTGCTCACCACTGCCGACGCCACCCACACCGATGAGCGTAATTTTTCCTTCTGTTAATTTATAAAAATCTGAAAGAATAGCCGTCGATGGAACAAAAAGTGGCTGGCCGCTCAATCCGCCTGTTTCTGTTTTCTGATTATTTTTCAATGTATCTGGGCGATCAATCGTCGTGTTTGTTGCGATCAAGCCATCAATACGTTCTTCCAAAACAACTGCTGAAATATCACGTTTATCGTCTTCCGTTAAATCAGGGGCTACTTTTAATAACAACGGTGGACGCTTTGGTAAATTTAATGTGCCCAACGCATGACGAACCCCTTGCAGTAATTTAGATAAAGGCCCTTTTCCTTGCAAGGCTCGTAAACCCGGCGTGTTAGGGGACGATACATTCACAACAACATAATCTGCGAATTGAGCCAGTTTATTAATGCCCGCCACATAATCATCCAGCGCCTCTTCGGTATTTTTGTTTTTGCCGAAATTGACACCGACCCAACCTTTGGCTTTATTTGATCGGGCATTCAAATGCCCAAACATGGCGTCCATACCTTTGTTATTAAAACCATTGCGGTTAATGACTGCACGGTCTTCGGTCAACTGAAACAACCGGGGGCGTGGATTGCCGTATTGTGCGCGGGGCGTAACACTGCCCACCTCCACCAACCCAAATCCCTGGCGAAGCATCGCATCCGAAGCCACGGCATTTTTATCAAATCCAGCGGCAAGCCCAATGGGGTTGGCAAAATCCATCCCCCACAGATTGATATTCAATCGCTTATCTTCAAACGGAGCAGATGTGGGCACCCAGCCGCGCTTTAAGGCACCAATCGCAATCACATGGGCTGTTTCAGGATCAATCAGCCGAATAAAGGGCCAAACAAAGTTATAGAAACCGCTCATACAGAAAACCCTTTATTCAATTAGTAAATAGAACTTGGAAATATATGGTGCCCGTTCTGGTCAAGAAGCAACGGTTCCGCACGAACAACAGCACTAACAGAAAGATAGCCGTATAAATGAGGGAACAAGTCGCCACCACGGGATTCTTCCCACTTTAACAACTCTCCCAATGAGCCAACATCAACACTCAAGAGCATCAAACCATCTTGCCCGGCGCGATGCTTAGTAGCACTAACGCGCACTTGAGCCGCCGTTGAAAAATGAATAAATCCATCAGATTGATCTTGAGAAGACCCACCATAGGAACCCAACTGTTGAGCGATCGACCACTCGTCAGCATGACACATATGATAAATCAGCTTGTCCATTTAATGAAGGTCCGTCAATCCATATAAAGAGAACACAGGTTTAGCCGGAGGACTGCGGGTGTGCAACAAATAGTCGCACACTTAACGCACAAAGCTGTTTAAGCGTTTACCACTCCAGCTTTTCAACCCCATCAAAGGTCCATTCACTGCCGTCAGATAAAGTGATCGATCCGGCAACTTCTTCATCAAATTCAATGCCGTTTTCTGTCTCGATATCACCAACACCACCTTCGACTTGAACCGCCCATCCAGAATCTGGACCAAGGCCACTATCTACACCCTCTAGCTGAACGGTATCTGACCAGCCATCTCCACCATTAAAATAGTCGCTTCCATCGCCTGCACCAAAAATGAACAGATCATCACCAGCGCCGCTATCTATTCTATCGTTTCCGGCACCACCATCAATGATATCGTCACCATCACCACTAACAACCGTATCATCACCGCCGCCCGCCATAACGATGTCGTCTCCAGCACCGGCATCGATATTATCGTTACCAGCTCCAGCATCAATCACATCGACATCAGCAGTAAATCGGTAGCCTTCAACATCAACAGGAACAATTTCCGTCGCCGTTTGCGTATCTCCACCTTCATCTGTCGCCGTAGCAGAAACGGTCATAGAGAAATCATCTGAACCTAAAAGGACAGTAACCATAAGACCCTCTAGATCATCGGCATGAACCGACCATGACCCATCGCCATTATCCGTTCCTGAAGAAAGAGCCGCATCGTCTGGCAAGCCATGAATCATAATTGACAGAGAATCAGAGCCGTCAATCTCGGTCAAACTAGCCGTCACATCCAGTGGGAATTCGATAAAATCTACATCCCCTCCATTGTCGATTACGTCTTGCACACCATTGTCATACAAGTCTGATGCCTGATCGTCACTAATTTGCATGTCGTAAATTGCAATGTCATCTAAGTGCCCGTCAAAAAACTCAGACATCCCACCTTCACCGCTTTCTCCACTCTCAGACCCTGCCGTTGCCCCAAAGATCCACGGATTATCATTCCCGCTCAAGCCGCCAGTGAAGCTTTTATCAGAAGCAACTTCTTCACCATTCAAATAAAGATGCATTCCTTCTTCGCCCCAAGAAGCAGAAACTTGATTCCAATCACCGTCATCAACACTGCCGCCTTCAATACGATGAACGCCATTTTCATCTTCAATTTCTAAGGTAAGTTGCCCATCCTCAATTCGAAGGTTAAAACCACCATCCGTTGTTAAGCCTTGCGCATCTGATGAAGCCAGAGCGAATGAGCCATCAAC